>DAIPYE010000016.1:0-3231 GCA_036782915.1 Bacteroidota bacterium
GGAATCGATTTCAAATTCGTAAATTTTGAGATTAATTACAATTCAGTAATCTGAAAATTCCTGCCGATAAATTAATTTTCACTATATTTATTGTCGGATTGTATTAAATATCTAAATGTAATAAGTTGATAACCAATGAATAACTTTAATCCTTTAAATATAAGAACCGGAATCGGTTACGATGTTCACAGATTTTCCGAAAACAGAAAACTGATCCTCGGTGGAGTGGAAATTCCGCATTCAATGGGACTGGAAGGTCATTCGGACGCTGATGTTTTACTTCATGCTGTATGTGATGCGATCTTAGGAGCAGCAGGTTTCAGAGACATAGGAAATCAGTTCCCAAACACAGATCCGGAATTTAAAGATATTGCCAGTTTGGTATTACTTGAAAAATCTTATAAGCTTTTAAAAGAAACCGGATGGAAAATCATAAATATAGATTGTGTAATTATTCTTGAAGAACCGAAAATATATAAATATTCGGAAGAAATGAAAAAAAATATTTCATCTGTTATTGAAACTGATGCTGTCTCAATAAAAGCGACTACTTCCGAAGGACTGGGTTTTGGGGGAAGAAAAGAAGGCTGCGAGGCTTATTGCACTGCTTTAATTTATAAATAAAACTTACCTATTATCTTTTTGGATATTTTACAAAAGACAGACGAAGCGATTTTCCGGTGGATAAATATTGATCTGGCAAATCCCCTCACAGATAAGCTGATGCCTTTTATCACGGAAAGAAACAACTGGTTTATTTTTTATGGGCTGATATGGATTTATTTATTTTTTAAAGGCGGAGCGAAAGGAAAAGTTTCTGCAGTAATGATCCTTCTTTTAATTCTTGTCTGTGATCAATTCTCTGATAATGTAATAAAACTTTTCTTTCAGAGGATCAGACCTTGTCATACCATTCCCGGTGTACATTTATTAGTCGGATGCTCTGATGCATACTCTTTCCCTTCAATACACGCTGTAAATAATTTCGCTGCCGCAACATTATTCTCATATTTTTACAAAGATATGAAATACTTTTTATTTACCGGAGCATTTCTTGTTTCAATCTCGAGAATCTTTTGCGGTGTACATTATCCTTTTGATATGATCGGCGGTGCATTAATCGGAATGTTTTTTGCTTTTGTATTCATTTTTTTATGGAAGAAACTAAACGCAAGATTAAAATTATTTTAACTTCCCTAAAATATTTTAAAATTCATATAATTAATATTGTTTAATAAATTCGATAAAAAACTATTGCTGCCTGTTCTTTTGTCAGGTATATTTTATGGATTTTCATTCCCGCCTGTAAATTTCTATTTATTAATTTTCATTTCTTTTCCCATTTTAATAATTGTCATTTACAACTGCAAAAATTTAAAACAGGCCATATTCCGTTCTTACAATATTTTTTTTATCGCAGGACTGGTTGCTGTATCCTGGATTGCCCTCAGCGGTATCCGTGAAGGAGCTGATCCGTTTCTTATACTGGGCGGATTGTTTGTACTGGCTGTATATCCGCTTTTCTTTGTTCTGCCTTCGGTTATTTTCTATTATATAAAAAAGAATTTATCCGGGAAAAATAAATTGCTGAGTTTAATTGTTTTCCCTTTTATCTGGACCGGCTTTGAGTATGTTTCTTCCTTAGGACAGATAAGTTTTCCGTGGCTGCTCTCCGGGAACTCACAGTCTTATAATCTGGAAAAAATTCAGTATGCTGATATTACCGGTGTATTCGGAATTTCATTCTGGATTTGCACGATAAGTGTTTGCATTTATAATTTAATGATAAATCTAAAAAGTAATAGCTGGAAATTGTCATCAGCTAAATCAGTTGTAACAATTGCTTTAATACTTGTTATTTATTTCCTGCCTGATGTTTACAATTATTTTTCAGATTTCAAAAATAGATTTACAGATCAGAAATCAAACGGCACAATAAAAGTCGGCATTATTCAGCCGAACATAAATCCATGGAAAAAGTGGAATAACAAACAGGGTGATCTGATAAATTACTATGCTGAAAATATAAAAAAGATCTATTCGGAAAATCCTGATCTTAAACTGGTTGTTCTTCCTGAAACTGCTCTTCCTTATTATTTCCGAGAAGATGCATTTGAATACAGATATAAGATAATTAAAAATGTATGTGACAGTCTGAATCTTCCGCTGTTAATAGGTACGCCGGATCGTGAAGTATACAAAGATCAGTCTCTTGCGCCGAATGATGCAAAGATCAATAAGAAGACCGGTGAAAAATATGATACTTATAATTCTGCTTTTCTGTTTGAACCCGGAAAGGATAAAGATGAATTTCAGAAACATTATAAAGTTAAGCTTGTCATTGGAAGCGAGAGAATGCCTTATCAGGAGTTGCTTCCTTTTACAAAGAATCTTATCGAATGGGGCGTAGGTCTGGGAAGCTGGCAGATGGGAAAGGATACAAATATTTTTTCTCTGAATGAGAAATTTAAATTTAATACTGCAATATGCTATGAATCAGTTTATCCTGAATTTTTTTCGGAATTTGTAAAAAGAGGTACGGATTTTTCTGTAATAATTACAAATGACGGCTGGTGGGGAAAATTATTCGGCACCTATCAGCACAATCAATATGCTGTTTTCCGGGCTGTTGAAAACCGGACCTGGATTGTCCGATGCGCTAACACAGGAGTTTCCGACTTTATTGATCAGTATGGAAACATGTATGATAAAACTAATATTAATGAAGCCGTGAATATTGTTCATGAAATTGGTATTAAAGGAGAAAACACTTTTTATACTGAACATGGCGATCTCTTTTCAAGGATCTGCTTGATAACCGGGCTTTTCATTTTCGGATCAAGTTTTTTCTTACGTTCAAAACAAAAAGTGAATTAGAGATTAAGGTTTATTGATTTGTAATTTGTATTTAAGTTGTTGCAATCTGTAATTTCATTGTGAAGTTTTATCAGTTCATCTGATATCAATTTCTTTTTAACTGTTAATACAGTTTCTTCAAAACTGCTTTCTCCATTTTCTTCTGCTGATTCGCATATTTCTTTGTAATTGTTTTTAAACTCTTCAGACATTTTGTATTCAAATTCATTTTGATCATCCGTAAACTGATTTTCCTGAAATTCAATTTCAGCGATCTCTAAATTATTGAAATTATAATTGATTTTTCTCTGCAGCTTTTTTGAAGGTTTAAAAAACACCTTATCGAAAGAAATGGATTTAAACTCGCCGAATTTC
>DAIPYE010000016.1:3277-28495 GCA_036782915.1 Bacteroidota bacterium
AAAACTTTCCCTGAATGTAAGAAAAATTATACCGGTAATTCCTTCGGTAGGTAGTTGACTGTCAGAAAGTGTAAACTCAATACTGTCATTTGGAGGATAAATTATTTTTTTACCGTTATTGATCTGAATTTTTGCTTTTGTTCTTATCACTTTAAATTCACCGAAATTATTCAAATGAATATTTTTATTCTTTACAAGATCATTTATGACTGTTCGCATCAATGAATCAAATATATCTTCACATTTATTCCTTTTCAGTCCTGACTTTATGGAAATTAATTTTATTAAATTATTTTTATCCATTTCTCAAAAGTATTCTTCGTTAAAATAAATGTGATATATTTTCAATCAGTTTCTCCAGATACTTTTTATCAGTTTCATCGAAATTATTCAAAAGTTCACTGTCAATGTCGAGAACTCCGATCACTTTATTCGCCTTTATAACAGGAACAACAATTTCAGATCTTGATAAAGAATCACAGACAATATGCCCGGGGAATTTACCCACATCTTCCACAATAATTGTTTCCTTTCTTTCAGCAGAAGCACCGCAAACACCATTCCCTATTGGAATTCTGGTACATGGAACTCTTCCCTGAAACGGCCCGATCAGAAGTTCATTTTGATTTTCTTTGTCAATAAAATAAAATCCTGCCCAGAGAATATTGTCAAATGAATATTTTATTACAGATGTAATGTTTGTAATATTAACAAGGAAATTACTTTCACCCTCTATAAGGGAATTTATCTGCGGAAGAATTGATTCATACTGTTCTTTTTTTGATAAACCGTGAGTTGATTTTATTTCAAATGACATAACTAATTTATTTTAATTCTTTTTCATTGAATCAAATTCTTTTTCTGAAAGGATCTTTACTCCAAGCTCTTTTGCCTTTTCCAATTTACTTCCTGCCTCTTCTCCTGCTAAAACATAATCAGTTTTTTTACTGACAGATGAACTGACTCTCCCTCCGTGATCCTCTATTATTTTCTGAACTTCATCCCTTTTATAATTTTCCAGAGTTCCTGTTAAGACAAAAGTTTTATTCTTAAAATTATCATTCTCTTTTAATTGAGAATGTTCTGTTTCCATCTTTAATCCGGCATTCCGCAGTTTGTTTATCAGAATTATATTTTTTTTATCTCTAAAAAAAGATGAGACACTCTGCGCGATCCTTGGACCTATCTCATGTATTCTTTGAATTTCTTCTTCTGATGCATTCATCAGATTTTCAATTGTTTTAAAATTCTTTGCCAGTAATTTAGCAGATCTTTCACCGACATGACGTATCCCAAGAGCAAACAAAACTTTATCAAATGGTTTTTGCTTTGACTCTTCAATTGCAGCCAGAATATTTTCAACACTTTTCTGTCCGAATCTTTCAAGTTTCAGTATCTCATCTTTTTTTAAATGAAGATCATAAATATCCGCATAATTATTCATAAAGCCGTTGCTCAAAAATATTTCTATAATGCTTTCACCCAGACCTTCGATTTCCATTGCGTTTCTGTGAACAAAATGCTCAATCCTTCCCTGAACCTGTGCGGGACAATTATAATTGGGACAATAATAATAAACTTCTTCTTCAGGTTTTTCCAGTTTAGTACTGCATACCGGACATTTGTCAGGAACAGAAAATGGTTTCGAATTTTTTGAACGCTTATTCAAAATTACTTCCAGTACTTTCGGAATTACATCACCGCCTTTTTCTATTTTAACAAAATCACCTTCACGGATATCTTTTCTTTTTATCTCGTCAAAATTGTGAAGTGTCGCTCTGGAAATGGTAGAGCCCGCAAGAAATACAGGCTGAAGATTTGCCACCGGTGTTATCGTTCCGATCCTCCCGACCTGACAGACAATGCTTAAGATCTTTGTTTCAGTTTCTTTCGCTTTGAACTTGTATGCGATCGCCCAGCGTGGTGAACGCGAAACGCTTCCCAGAATTTCCTGCTGTTCAATGGAATTTATTTTCACTACAACTCCGTCAATATCATAAGGCAGCGAGTCTCTGATTTTTTCGATCTCATCACAGAATAATTTAACTTCATCAATATTGCTGACTTTTTTATAAAAATTGTTTACAGGAAACTTAAGATCTTTCAGAAGCGTAATACTTTCGAAATGCGAACTGATCTTTACTTCATCTGAATAAATAAAGTATGAATAGAAATTCAAAGCTCTTGAAGCAACCACTGTTGTGTCCTTCATCTTCAGCGTTCCGGCTGCAGTGTTGCGGGCATTGGCAAACAACTTCTCGCCTTTTAATTCCTGTTCTTCGTTTACTTTTATAAAATCTTCTTTCTTAAAAAATACTTCACCTCTTACTTCAAAATTTTTTATTTTTTTACTGTTAACAGAAAGAGGAACAGATCTGATGGTTTTCATATTCTGAGTCACATCATCTCCCTTTGTTCCGTCACCGCGTGTAGCTGCCAGTTTTAATCTGCCGTTTTCGTAGATAAGTGAAACAGCAAGTCCGTCAAATTTAAGTTCGCAGACATACTCATATTTTTTGCCTTCAATTATATTTTTCACTCTTTTATCAAACTCAATCAGCTCATCGAAGTTGTATGAGTTTGATAAAGAAAGCATGGGAATTTTATGCTGAACTGTTTTAAATGCCTTTGTAGGTTCGCCTGAAACTCTCTGCGTGGGCGAATCTAAAGTAATTAATTCGGGAAATTTTTTTTCAAATTCGCTGAGTTCCCTGAACATTTTATCGTAAAGGAAATCATCTATATCCGGATCATCTAAAACATAATACCGGTAATCAGCATCCTGAATTTTTTCCCTGAGTGAAGTTATTTTTTTTATAATTGCGGCGGAAGCACTCAATTTACTGAACAGTGTTAAATTAATAAATAATTATACTTAATTAAGTTTATCGTTTTAAACATTCCCGTCCAAAAAGTTTTTAAAAATTGTAATTTAGTTTGAATTTTTTAATATTTTTGAATGAAATATTTTTTGTTAAAAACAACCCGCCCGCCCAGCGAGGCAGGCTTCGCGAGGCAAGCCCGCCTTAGAAAAATTGCTCGCCTTGCGGGCAGACCGAAGAAAATTCTTGAAGTTTTTCTGTTAATTGTTCTATTAAATTCGTGTTAATTCGTGCTATTAGTGGCTAATCTTTTGATCTTAGTTTTACTTTAGTTATTTAATAATACCTGTTCCGGTAATTTTTACTTTGCTTACAGATTTATTATCAAATTTCAGAGGCTTATCATTTATAAAAGCTTTGAAAGTTTCAGTGTTCGCTGAAGAAATATGAAATGATCTGTTCGCTTTGAAAGTACCTGTCTCACCTTTATCAAATTCGATCTTTTCAGGTTTGTTATAATTTACAGAATCTTTAACTAAATACAATATACCTGCAGCAGTAGTTGTAATTTTCAGATTAATGGAATCTTTTAATGCGGCATATTCTTCCTCAGCTTTTCTTATAGAATCCTGTATCTCTTCAGGAGTCCTTTTCCCGAGAATTTTCCTTTCCTGCTCATTGACCACATCATCAAAATTCTGTCTTTCTACAACCGGATTATTCTTGCTTCCTTCAAAAAAAATAATATTAATAAGCGAATACAAACCGCCAATAACCAGCGCTCCTATTAATATTAAAAATATATTTTTAAATACTGGTGTATTCAAAAAAGCAAATGAATCTCTGCTGTTTACAGGATTTACAGGTACTGAAGTTTTATTTGATTTCGGATCAGAGGTATTTATTAAGAATTTGTTTTTAGGCTTTGTATCAGAATTTTCAGAAGTATCATTGCCTTTCGGCAGGCTGAAAATATCTGTAGTTTTTTTAGCATTTGTTTCTTCAGGAAGTGACTTCTTTTTATCTTCGGATAAAATTTTCGGAACGTCTATAGCCTTCTTTATTTTTTCTGTTATTGATTGTTTTGTACCTTCCTTTTTTGGTTCATCCAGAGAATTGATCTTTTCCTCAATTGTGTCTTCAACTTTCGGAGTAACATTTTCTCTTTTGGATTTATATTTACCGCTTCTTGCCAGGTCATAATCAAACAATACTTCATCCAGATCAAGTCCGATAGCAGAAATATACTGTTTCATGAAAGCTCTGATATAAGCTTGCGGCTGAAAATTATAATCACCGTTCTCAAGATTTTCCAGCACAGTCATGTTAAGTCTTGTTTTAGCCGCTACATCTCTCAGGGAAATGCCGTTTTCTTCCCTGTGTGCTTTCAGATCGTCTGCAAATATTTTTAGCATTTATACTTTTAAGTTTTATCCAATTTATTACATTAAAATAAAAACTGAAAGTTAAATAAAATTATAATTTTACATTTTCTAATGCGAAAATGATTTTGAGATTATTCCTATCAGTTTCGACAAGTTTTTTAGATACATCAACATCAAAGGAATACTTATCCGGCATTATCTCAATAATATGCCGGATAATTTGAATCTAAAGCTTAATTTTCAATTTTATTCCATATTCATATTAGCTATATTTACAACATCAAAACTATTTCCCGAAATATTGACAAATATAAAGCTGATGTGCTCTTTTTTGGTGCGCATCCTGATGATGTGGAGCTGAACTGCGGCGGTACTGTTTTGAATCTTACCGAATCTCAAAAAAAAGTTGTTATAGTGGATCTGACTAAAGGTGAATTAAGCACAAGAGGAAATCTAAACACAAGAAAGAAAGAGACAACTGCTGCAACGAAATTGCTGGGGATCAGCGGAAGAGAAAATCTTAATTTAAAAGACGGGAATATAGAAATAAATAAAACCGGTAAGGATAAAGTTATCAGAGCTTTGAGAAAATATAAGCCTGAACTGGTTTTTGCGCCATATCCTCATGACAGACATCCTGATCATATTTATGCAGGAAACTTAATTCGTGAATGCATATTTTATTCAGGTTTGAAAAAAATTGTAACCGGAAACTTAAAGCCGCACAAGCCAAAGAAAATATTTTATTACAGAAGCGCTTATGAAATTCCGATAAGTTTTATAATTGACATTAGTTCGGTTTTTCATAAAAAGAGAGAAGTATTAAAATGTTTCGGATCTCAATTTTACAATCCTGAATTTAATAAAAAGAACAAGGCTGAGGAGACATTTATAAGTTCAAAATATTTTGATCATGAGATCGAATCAAGAGCAAGACATTTCGGATTTAAAATAGGAGTGGAATTCGGAGAGCCTTTTTTTAGTTATGAAGCATTAAAAATAGACAGGAAAAGTTTATTTGAGATTTAAATTGTTTGCAGATATAAAATTCATCAATACAAATATTTATTTTAAACAAATCAATTAATAATTAAACATAAAACAGGAGAAATCAAAATGAATCCGGGACAAATGCAGGGAATGCTTAAGCAGGTAAAAAAAATGCAGGAGAAAATGGATGCAATACAGGCGGAGCTTGAAAACAAATTAGTTACAGAAGAGTCAGGCGGCGGTATGGTAAAAGCCACTGTAAACGGAAAGAATATGATCACTAAAATTGAAATTGAAAAAGAGATCATTAATCCTGAAGATCCGCAGATGCTTGAAGATCTTCTCATAGCTGCCATAAACAAAGCGCTGGAAAGTTCGCAAAAACTTGCCAACGATGAAATGTCAAAGGCAACTTCAGGAATGATCCCGAATATTCCGGGACTTAACCTGCCTAAATTCTAAATTCAAAATGTTAAAATCAGAATGTTAAGTACATCCGATGCACTGGACTCGCTGATAGAAGAGTTTTCAAAGTTGCCTTCGATTGGAAGGAAAACAGCTCAGCGACTTGCAATGTATATAACCAGACAGCCGAGAGAAGAAGTTGAGAAATTTTCCAGAGCATTGCTTGAAACAAAAGACAGATTAAAATTCTGCAAAGTTTGCTGTAATATTACTGAAGATGAAGTTTGCAGAATCTGCACTTCCTCCAAAAGATCATCTAACGTGATATGCGTTGTTGAAGAGCCGCAGGATGTATTTGCTGTTGAGAAAACAAATGAGTTCAGGGGGCTTTATCATGTGCTTCACGGTATTATTTCACCGCTTGACGGAATAGGTCCGAATGATATTAAGATAAGAGAACTTCTTCTTCGTCTGGGCAGAGAGAACGGCAATGCAGTTGAAGAACTTATACTTGCATTAAACCCTACTGTAGAAGGAGAAACAACTATTCTTTATCTTTCAAAACTGATCAAACCGCTTGACATAAAAATTACACGTATTGCACGGGGTATTCCTATCGGTTCAGATCTGGAGTTTGCTGACGAAGTAACTCTGGCAAAAGCTTTTGAAGGCAGAGTGATCGTTTGATAAAATTACAAAATAAATTTTCAAAATTATTATTCAGATATCATGTGGTTTAAAAAATGGTTCTCTTCCAGATTTTATCTTGACCTGTACCAGCACAGGGATGAAGAAGATGCAAGATGGATAATTAATTTATTGCAGAGAAATATTTCAGTTAATTCCGGAGCGAGAGTACTTGATATTGCATGCGGCTCAGGCAGGCATTCCATTGAACTTGCAAGAAGAGGTTTCAATGTTACCGGTTTTGACCTGTCTGAATATCTTATAAGCGAAGCGGAGAAAAATTTAAAAAATTCAGAAGAGCGCGGATTAAAAGTTAAATTTTTAATAAAGGATATGAGATATTTTAACTTTAAAAATTCATTTGATATAGCAGTCAATATTTTCACCAGCTTCGGTTATTTTGATAATGACAAAGAAAATGCAGGTGTGTTTAGGAATGTTTCTGATTCACTTAAAAAGAACGGGTATTTTATTTTTGATTTTCTTAATAAAAAAAACTTAGAGAACAATCTTATTCCTTTTTCAAAAACCAGACACGGCAATATAGTTGTCGAACAAAAGAGAGTCATTGAAAACGGGTTTGTAAAAAAGAATATCATTATAAAGGAAAACAAAAAAGTAAAACAATTCGAAGAAGTATTAAAGCTTTATTCATTGAATGATTTTAAAAAAATGTTTGAGAAAAATGATCTTCGGATCAATAAAATTTACGGAGATTATTTCGGTAATAAATTCAATGAAACTGAATCAAAGAGATTAGTGATCATTGCCCAGAAGAATTAATCAAATATTATGCTATTCATTTTTAATTTTTACAGGATGCGGACTCTTTTCGACAAGAACAGTAGAGCCGCCATCAGAGCCAAGATCTACCTACATTCAGCCCACTTCTCCCGACATAGTTCTCACAAATCTTAATTTCTCCATAACAGAAAAAAATCTTGACAATTACATGAGATGCCTGGCTGATCCGGCATTTTCCGTAAGAGTGTTCAGATATTTTCCTGATGCAGTTTCCCTTTCATTATATCCGGTGTTTTTAACCTGGAATCTGACAAATGAAAGAAATTACTACAGCAATCTGATTTCATTTACAAATCAAACTTCAACTTCCAATCTTTTTCTTTCAAATATTACAGTTAATACAGGTATTGATTCTGCTATTGTCGACTCAGATTATATACTTGTCTTTGATCACAATAATCAGAATGTTCCAAAACAATTCAAAGGAAAGCTGAGATTTATTATGGGGATTGATTCGCGAAGTCTCTGGTCTATCCACAGCTGGTATGATTTTATCAATGAAAATAATGATACTACCTGGAGTGTATTAAAAGCAATTTTTAATTAGCACGTGAGACGTTAGTTGTTGGACGTAAGATGTTAGACGTAAGATGTGAGACGTAAGATGTGAGACTTAAGACTTAAGACGTGAGACGAATGATAAAAAGTATATAAACTTTATGTTTGTTTATAATTAAAATAATTCTGTTTTTCATATAAAAATTCAGGCAATGCTTTTAAAAAATTTTACATTACTTTTATTAAGTTTAGGCAGTTTATATTTTATATCCTGCGATAATATTTTCTCGCCTAAGCTTGATAACAGTACTCCTGTCTCTATTCTCACTGATCAGAAAACAATAGAAGGTGTTTATCAGAATTTTAAGTATGCATACACTTTTAAGGATACGACCGTTTACGGAAATTTGCTTGACGAAGATTTTGTGTTTACTTACAGAGATTACACTCTGGGTTTTGATGTTTCCTGGGACAGATCTACTGATATGCGCACAACTACTGGTCTGTTTCAGAATTGCCAGAAACTTGAGGTTATCTGGAATAATATAATTTTTCAGGGCGGCGATTCTCTCGAACAAAATGTAAAAAGAAGTTTCAATCTTACTATCACATTCAATCCCGGAGATGTGGTAAGACTTAACGGATTTGTCGATATGAATTTTTACAGAAAATCCACTGCTGATGTCTGGAAAATAATAAGATGGAGAGACGAAAGTTTTTAGAACCGTAAGTTAATTGTTTATCATAAATTTTTCTTTCAGGTCAGAAATATAATATTTTTGATATTCTTCTCCGTTATTTATTACATAATCAATCATCATTGTTAAAGCATCATCATTTATTTCCTTGCCGAAAGTCTCTCTGTATTCATTAAAAATATTTTCTACAGTTGACAAAGTAATCAATGAAATATCATTGACATCTGTTTTGATATTGCCTGAATTTTTATAATTATAAATATCATTAAAAAGCATTATATATTTTCCTGTTGCATCATTGTCAACTTCATAAGTTTTATACACTATCTGAACCGGGAATTTATCAATTTCTTCAAGTTCATAAACAAGAGTCTTCTTACTACCCAGCCAGCCGGAAAGATCTTTTGATTTCACAACTCTTTTGAGAATGAATTCTTTCATTTTTTCAATATTGTCATTATCATTCCGGACACAACCGTGAGACAGATTTCTCAACTGATTATTCAATACTTTCGGATTATTTGTGCCATGAAAATATCTTAATGAATTTTCATCATAATGAACTACAAACAGACCCAGCGGATTTCCGGGACCGGGTTTGGTTGGAGGCAGGCTTGCTTTTGCAGGATCGGGATCTTTGTAAAAAGGCCAGTTCCTGATCTTGTATGCCTGGAAATTTCCTGTATAAGTTTTATCTTTGTTTGTCCCGACAACATTCGGCCAGGTATCAATATAAATTTCCTTATTGTTATAGAGTTGATAAATTCTAGATTGAAATTCAGGAAGGTTCAGCTTCCATAATATTTTTGCAGTGTCGGCTAAATAGTTTTTCGGGACATCAAATGAAACAACATAAGAAATATTTTCAGCAGATAAGCTGTCTATACTACCTGTCTTTTTTTCAGTAACAGTCTTTGTAAGAATTATTTTATCAATTTCTTTATCTGATATTATGGGAAAAATATCTAAGAGATGCTCACGGATAATCTGCTCACTTGAATTTGCATCAGCAGTTTCGAAAGAAAGAGTTTCTGTCTCAGCGGTTTTATCATAGTACCCTGTTGTATCGTTTGGAAAATATTCCTGCTTTTCAAATGATTCTTTTGAAATGAAAGTAATCAGAACAAAAAATATTATATTAAACAATCTACTTTTAAAATGAAAATTCATTAATGATTATTAATTTAGTTTAGTTTAAAAATAAAATAATTCAAAGTAAAAGCAAAAGCCGACCATAATAAATAAGGGATCAAAAGTATTGCAGCAGGTTTTGATATCTTCATGAATTTTTTAATACAAAGTAATATAAGAATAAGAAGAATCGCTATTACTAAAAGTCCGCCTGCAATAGAATGCGCACCAAAAAAAACTATAGTCCATGCAGTGTTAAATACAAGCTGAATAATAAATAGTATAAATGTTTCCTTCACATATTTATTTTTTAATCCTTCTTTCCATATCAGAAACATTGAAATTCCCATCAATAAATACAACGTAGCCCAGACAGGAGCAAATACCCAGTTGGGCGGACTTATTGACGGCTTATTAAGAGGTCCATACCATGGTAACATTGAATCAACTACAAAAAATCCTCCGATCAAACCGGGAAGCTGACAGATAATTATACTTAATAATAACTTTAAAATGTTTGGCATTGGAATTTTACGGTAATAAAATAATTTCTCTTGGTTATATGATCAGATTTACATTCCCATTGTGTGCCATACAGTTTTGATTTCCGTGAATTTTTCTATCTCTCGCAGATTTTCATTTTCAGGATCAGAATGCCAGTTCACATGATCCATTGAATGGAATCTTTTAACATTATTTGCACAAAGTACCTTTACGCTTTTTTTCATTTCCGGATTATCCTCACAAAAATCAATTGCATTAACATCAAAATGTCCTGCCAGATGTGAAATGATCTCACTCTTGTTTCCCGTGAGAATGTTTATCACTCCGCCTGGAAAATCACTGGTTGAGATAACTTCAGAAAATGTCAGCGAAGGCAATGGAGCTTTTTCGTTTGCTAAAACTATACAGGAATTTCCGGAAGTTATCACAGCAGAAATTCTTGATATTAATGGAAGAAAACTTAAAGTGTCCGGTAAAATTATCCCTACTATTCCCGTTGGTTCGGGAATAGAAAAATTAAAATATCCTGCCTGTACCGGATTTACTGTTCCGACCAACTGCATCCATTTATCACAAAATCCTGCATAATAAATAATTCTGTCAATTGCTTTCAGAACTTCTTTTCTGCAGTCAGCTCTGCTTTGCTTTGTGGAAGTATAAATTTCCTCGATGAATTGTTCCTTTCTTCCTTCAAGCATTTCCGCAAGCCTGTACAGAATCTGTCCCCGCTCATAAGCTGTCTTACCGCTCCAGCCATTATACCCGGTTCTCGCTGCCACTACACTGTTGCGCAGATCTTTTCTGGAAGCTCTGGAATAGTTACAGATCTTCTCACCTGTTCTTGGATTCAATGCTTCAAGATATCTTTCGGATTCAGTTCGTGTGAACTTACCTCCGATGAGAAGTTTATACATTTTCGGAATTTCAAGTCGTGTTGACATAATGTAAAAAAAATTGATTTATAGATTTGAATTAGAATTTATAGATATCTTTTCTGTGTCCTACTTTCAAAACTGTAATTGACTTTTTTTTGATTATCTAATTCATAAATTATTCGATAGTTACCTGCTCTGATCTTAAACATATTTCTAAACTCTTCACCTTTTAACATTAAGTGTGAAATTATCTCGGCGTTTTCAGACAACCAGCTTATTTTATTCTTAATTTGATAAACAATTTTTACAGGAAGTTTTGAAAGAGATGTGCTGCCGGTTTTTGTAAAATTAACTTTATACATATATGATCTTCAGGAAATTATGTCTTAAATACTAGACACCTAATTTTTTAAAAACTTCATCAGAATCAAGAACTTTCACATTTCCTGATTTCTTTTCAGCAATATACTCTCTTAACTCATCTTTTACTTCTTCCCTTAACTCTAATCCCTCATCAGTCTCGATATTCTCAAGTTCTTCGTGAATTACCTCTTTAATTAGGTTTTTAAACTCTATAACGGACAAATCACTTATTTTCCGATCCATAATTTTTTTATTTAAAACTAACAATTTTACATTACAATATAAACAAACTTCTTATTTAGAAAACTATTCAGGATTTATATGAAATGAAGTAAAGACTGTTTCATCAGTTCTATCTATGGTTCCTATACCATCAGGATTTGTAATAGTTGCAACTTCTAAATCATTGAAGATCCATTTTCTTTCCATTAATCCGGATTTTGAATAATATTTATAAATCGAAGGAAAATTTATATTCATATATGTTGCCTGCAGTTTCATGCAACTTATATTCCCGGCCGGAACATTTACATTCTCAAATCCAATATATTTATTATTTAAATACTCTTTTCCTTTTGTATTGATAATATTCCATTCATATCCTGAAACTATCGGATATTTTAAAACAGTTTGAATTTAATCTGCCACTGAAAAAATATTTTCTGATTCAGATTCACCTGAATTATCATACACTAAATTTGAGTTATTTAAATTAATTCTGTTTGCCGGAACTCCGAAAGTAGGTCCGTTTAAATGAGAATAAAAAAGAATTAATGCTGTGTCGTTATTAATGTAAAAATATCTGTTACGTACATTCACATTTTCATAAGTGTATTCTTCCAAAAAACATTTTGTCAATACTGAGTTAATTAAAGTATCATACAAAATTGTAACAGTGCCGCTAGTTGTAATTGGATATTCTGTAAAATAATGTCTTATCGAATCCGGTCTGATATCTGATACAGATTGTGTGTTTGTAAAGCTCCATGTACTCCCATCTGTAAATGGATAACAAAAGTCTGAACTGTCGACAGGTACTGTATTTACTTTTACTATTTCATCGTCAGAGCAATTAACTGCAATAGAACATATAATTAATATCAGAGCTGAGTATATGAATTTAAACTTTCTCATATTAAATTTTCTTTACAATATCTTTCAATACTTTCCCGAGTTCTTTAACTGCAATTTTCAAAGCAGCTTTCTGATCGCTGATTCTTTGCTTATCACTTCTGTCATCCTCCATCATTTTATCGGCAACAAGTTCACGTGTGATCAAACCAATTCCAATAAATCCTAATCCTGCATGAACTGCCGTAATATTCTCCGGAACTAAAGAATAACCGACCACATCAGCTCCTATCTCACGGTAAAATCTCGCTTCAGCATCAGTCTCACTCTGCGGACCTGTCGTGCCCAGATAAACTGATTCATTGATTTTTATAAATTTTTCCTGAAATATTTTAAAAACTTTTTTATAAAGCTCTTTGTCATAAGCATTGCTCATATCGGGAAATCTCAGTCCGAGTTCAGCATCATTTTTTCCGATCAGAGGATTATCACCGATTAAATTGATATGATCATATATCAAAGCAATTTCCCCGCAATTGAATCTCGGATTCAAATGTCCGACCTCATCAATGGAAATAATATTATTTATTCCCAGATATCTCAGCACATAGATCATGTGTCCGATATCTCTCATATTGACACCGCCGAAATAATGAAACCGACCGCTGTAAATTAAAATATCCCTGCCTTCACATTTTGTGAATACTACTTTACCTGCATTTCTCACAAGATTTTCATTATGCGCATATAGTTTATCGTAACTTATTTCTCCAAGAATTTTAAAACCTGCCTGTATTTCAATATGCTTTTCTGTTATAATTGCTAATGACGGTTTGAAATTTTTAGGAAATTCAGATTTAATAAATCCGGTAGTCATTAAAATATTGTCTAATTGCTCGCTCATAAACTGGTTAAGTTGTTTAATTTTGTTAAGTTGGTTATTCTGTTAATTAATAGATTTGAGATTGGAGATGTTT
Organism: Bacteroidota bacterium; assembly: GCA_036782915.1. Taxonomy (GTDB): domain Bacteria; phylum Bacteroidota; class Ignavibacteria; order Tepidaquicellales; family Tepidaquicellaceae; genus JAEUSI01. The sequence goes on from DAIPYE010000016.1 coordinate 16,488, forward strand.
TTTATATTCAAAATTTCTTTAAATAAGTTAATGTATATTGTCAAATAACTCAACTCACTCTATACACTCTAAATATTCTATAGTTTTTGAACAAGCTTTTTTATAAGTAAGGTAAGTTTGGGCTCAGCAATACTTGCAGCTTCAAGAATATCTTTCAGCATTGCAACTTCAAGCGTGTCAGGATAACCGTGATCAGTAATTATAGAAAGTCCCAGAACTTCTATTCCAAGACTGTTCGCGATAAGCGCTTCAGGAATTGTCGACATTCCAACAGTATCACCGCCTAATTTTCTGATCATTCTGTATTCGGCAACTGTTTCAAGATTCGGTCCCTGTACCGGAACGTATGTTCCTTTTTTTATGTCAATTTCATTTTCAAGTGCAGTTTCTTGAGCTAAGGAAATAAGTCTTTCCGAGTAAAATTTATTTCGGGACGGGAAAAGTTCTGTTTTACTTTTCAATGGTGTATCAAAAAGTAAGTTAATATGCGATGACATTATCATCAGATCTGTTCTGTTAAAATTCGGATTTATACTGCCGCAGGCATTTGAAACTATCAGATATTTTACTCCGAGCTTTTTTAAAATATGAACGGGAAAAGTTACTTCATCCATTGAATAACCTTCATAGTAATGAAATCTTCCCTGCATTGCCACAATATTTTTTCCAGAAAGTGTGCCGAAGATCAGTTTTCCTGAATGAGATTCTACTGTTGAGACCGGAAAATCCGGGATCTCTGAATAGTCAATTGAAGATTTAATTTTGATCTCTTTGACAAGACCGCCTAATCCGGTGCCGAGAATTATACCGACAGGATAATTTTCAGAATGAAGATTTTTCAAATATTTTATAGCGGGATAGTGTTTTCCTGTCATTAAAAATTGAGTCTGAATTGAAATGTAATTTATTCCGAAAAATTAGTTTTTGCAGTATTAAAGGATATTTTTTTCAATTTACTTTCTGTTTCATTGATATCAATGTCATCATGATTTTCAGTTTCAGTATGTTTGACAGCGTTTGCAAGCTCCATTGTATAAATATTTCTGTTCTTTATGAATTCATCCATCTCATTCAGTTTCTCAAGGAAAAATAATTTTACATCTTCCACTAATTTATCATTTCTCAGTTTGATCTCTTCAAGTTCCTGTCTCTTTGTCATTACATCTTTATCAATATCCTGAAAGATCTTTTGAGAGTTCAATTCCGCTTCCCTGATTATATTCTCTGCTCTTTTTTTCGCATTTACAAGTGCTTCTTCCGCGAGATCCTGAGCTTTAACAATTGCTTTCTGCAAAGTAGATTCATTCTCTTTATAAACTTCCACATCATCTGTCAGCATTTTAAGCCTGTCCGACAGATTTGCATTATCTTCAAACAGTCTTTCATATCTGAGACTTACAGTTTCAAGAAAAGCATCTACTTCTATAGGATCATATCCCCTGAATATTTTCTTGAAGTCTGTCTTTTTAATGTCTTTCGCTGATAAATGGCTCATAAAGTTTTTTTTATCTGATTAAATAAAAATTTGAATATAGTTTTTGAATTACTGAAAGTTAAACTGATTTATTACCAAAAATAGCGCTTCCGATTCTCAGAAGAGTAGAGCCTTCTTCAATTGCAATTTCATAATCATTTGTCATTCCCATTGAAAGATGAATAAAATTCTTAAAATCCGGTTTCAATTCATCAAATAAATTCTTTAACCTGCGAAAACTGGCTCTTATTTCATCTTTATCTTCTGTAAGTTTTGCCATTGTCATCAATCCTTTTAATCTCACATTTTCCAGTTCCGAGATCTGGCTGCAAAGGTTTCTCACTTCTGAAGGATCTATTCCGTATTTCTGCGGCTCATTGCTTGTGTTAACCTGTACGAGAACTTCCTTTACTTTATTGATCTTTTTAGCATTTGTATTGATCTCTTTTGCAAGATTCAGACTGTCAACTGAGTGAATTAAGCTCACAAATGCAATAATATCTTTAATTTTTCCGGACTGAACATGTCCGATCATATGCCAGTTTATTGTCCTTTTTGTATTAAATGTGATGTTATAATATTTGTCTTTTAATTCCTTGCACCTGTTTTCACCAAAATCCTGAAGTCCGGTTTTGTTTAATTCCAGAATATCCATAATCGGTGACCTTTTACTTACGCCTATTATCTTAACATCTTCCGGATCTCTGCCAGCTCTTTCGCAAATTTCCCTTACGTTAGATTTTATTTCTAAATAGTTTTTTTCTAAGTTCATATTTGGTTAAGTATAATATAATTTTAATAATTACAATTTTCAATTTATAAAATGCTTGAAGTGATTAACTCCAGTGGATCTGCATGTTATTAACAATTTTTATAAAAAAATTATTCCGGACAATTTTATAAATTCTATGACTCATTCATATTTTGTATATTTGTAAAAAATTTTTATAAATTAAATTAATTTTAACTTGTCAGAAAAATTCAAATCATACCTGCCGAAAAATTATAAATTCAAAAACATTATTTACAAAAAATCTGATTACAAATCCTTGATTACCATTAACCGCGAAAAAAAGCTAAACTGTCTTGATCTTGAAACCATCAATGAACTTACAATGGCTTTCAAAGATTCTTCATGGGATGATAATATTGCAGTTATTATTCTGACCGGAACAGGGAAACGCGCTTTTTCAACCGGTGCCGATCTGGACGAGCAGCAGAAATATTTCCTCGGTAATCCGGATGATTATTATAAATGGATGTATGAATTCATACAGCTTCACGAAGTGATGAGAAATGTCGGGAAGCCGACAATTGCCCGGCTGAACGGAATGGTAGTGGGTGGAGGAAATGAACTTAACATGAGCTGTGATCTTGCTATTGCAGCTGATCATATAATTATTAAACAGGTCGGAGCAGCACGGGGAAGTGTTGCAGCCGCCGGAGCTACGCAGTTCCTTCCTTTAATTGTCGGTGACAGAAGAGCACGGGAAATTTTATTTCTCTGTGAAGATATTTCGCCGGAGAAAGCTCTTGACTGGGGACTTGTAAATCAGGTTGTGCCTTATGACAAACTGGACGATGCTGTAAATATTCTGGCAGAAAAATTATTCAATAAATTACCGGAATGTCTCAGATATACAAAACAGCAGCTGAATTTCTGGAGAGATCTTTCATGGCATACAACCATTGGCGGCGCAAGAGACTGGTTATCTATACATAATTTATCCGAAGAAGTAAAAGAAGGAATTTCCGCTTTTAATGATAAAAGAAAGGTGAATTATAAAAAGATCAGGAATCCGAAGAAAAAGAAATAAAATTATTTTAAGTTTTAATCACATCCGTCAAAACGATACTTTATAAATTCTGACAACCCCCTTAGTCCCCCTTTGCCAAGGGGGATTTACTTTAATTTTTTTTAAATTGAAATGTTTTCATACAGTAATTTTTTCTGTTATAAAATTCCCCCTTAAAAAAGGGGGTCAGGGGGTTGTTTATATGATTTTAAAAAAAATCAATTTTTCGTAACAAGTTTCAACTTTCATTCAAAATCAAAATAATTTTGAAAAACACTGAGTTCTAATAATCTTTTCCATCATATTTTATTTTCACTTTATATCCGAAAGATTCTTCAAAAAGTATTTTTCTGACATTTACTCCCCATATTTCAAGCGAAGGATCAGCATTGCATGATTTAAGTGTAATCTCAAATACTTTGTCGTTCACATTTATCTCTGTTTCATTAACAATGGATTTATGACTTCTGTCAAGAGCGTCTGCAATTCTTAAAATTCCGGAAAGTCTCTTTACAAGTATTTTACTTTCAAGGTCGAGTTTATTGAAATTTTCATGTTTGATCTTTGGATGGGATTTTCTGTGATACCTTGCTGTATTGGCGATTATCTCAATTTCCTTGTCATTATATCCCAGCATTTCCGCATGTCTGACAAGATAGTATGAATGTTTATGATGATCTGTATGTGAAATATGATATCCAATGTCATGAAGCAGAGTTGCAGCTTCAAGATATTCCCTGTCATTATCCGTTAATTCAAATTTTTCCTTTAAATTGTCAAAGATCTTTCCGGCGATTTTCAAAACCTGAAAAGAATGAGTTCTGTCAAAATTGCATAATTCGCAGAGATACAAAACACTGTTATATCTTACATTTTTCAGATGACCAAAATCAGATTCACCGCTGCTCTTCTGAATGTAATTCATGATAATTCCTTCACGCAGGGCATAGCCGGAAAATGTCATTTTATCGATCTTCAGCTCAGAAAAGATTTGTTCAAGAATCACACCTCCCGCAGTTATAATGTCAGCTCTCTTCGGATCCAGGCCGGGAATACTCAGTCTTTCGGATCTTGTTTCGGAACTGTAAATTTTATTCAAAGCAATATTCAGCGCTTTCTTTTTAATAACAAATCCATTCAGATTGACATCAATTTCACTTGACTGATTAACTTCAGCGCTGATGATCGAACCAATATTATTAATTGTTCCTGATGAACCTATCGCAAGATCATACTTCTCATTTTCAAGATTTCTAACAACCTGATTTATTGCGCCTTTTACAAATTGTTTTGAATTCTTCAGATCGGTTTTATCAACTTTTTCATCAAGTGAAAATTTATGTGTAAGTCTTACTGCTCCAATCTTAAGACTGCTGGCGAATTTTACATTTCCGTTTTCACCAATTAAAAATTCAGTGCTTCCCCCGCCGATATCCACCAGCAATATTTTTTTATTGAATATATCCAGTGACTGCAAAACCCCGAGATAAATCAAACGGGCTTCTTCATATCCGGAGACTATATTTATTTCAATTCCGGTTTCTTCCAGTACTTTTGAAAGAAAGACATCTCTGTTCAGAGCTTCACGTGTCGCGCTGGTTGCAACTGCGATTATTTCTGCATTATAAGATTCGCAGATCAGCTTGAATCTTTTCAGAGTTTCAATACCTCTTTGCATTGATTCATCTGAAATATATTTCATGTCATTTGAGCTGGATCCCAGGCGGACAACTTCCTTATCCCTTGTCATGACTGTAAATCTTTTCTTCTCGTTAATTTTTGCAATTACAAGATGAAATGAATTCGTTCCTATATCTATTGCAGCAATAATATTACTCAATGAATTCTTTCTTTAATTTTACTTTATTCATTAATTTGACTGAAGTTTCAAAAACTTCTTCTGCCTTAATTTCATTAATATCTTCTGTCGGAGATTGAATGCAGATTTTATTCTCACCTGCCGGCGCCCATTCATAACCGTGAGTCGGTCCGAAAAGAGATACAACATTCGCATCAACACCTCCGGCAACATGCATTGTTCCTGTATCGTTGGTTACATAAAGATCAGTGTATTTAATAACTGCACCGACCTTTCTGATCGGAGTATTTTCGATTATGGAACAGTTAATATTAAAATCTAAAAGTTCTTTTTTAATTGAATCCGTAATTTCTTTATCTATAGAACCGGAAGTCATCAGTAAATAACAGTTATATTTTTCATAAAATAATTTCATGAGTGATATAAAATTTTCCCTGCTCCATCTGTTTGGAGCTTTCCCTGCTCCCGGGTGGAATGCTATGACAGATCTGCTTTTGTCAGGAAAATTTTCATTAAAAAAATTCTCTGCAAATGTTTTTTCCTTTTCGCTTAAATGTATCATTACTTCGTTTTTTTCCTGAGAGGTAAGATCGCAGTTGATCTGTTTACCGACCTGTAAGTTTCTGTCAACCTGATGAAGTTTATTCTGATCCCAATTAAAATCAGACTTAATATTCAGCAGATAACTGACAGTATTGATTTTACTGTCAATACTGTTTACTCCGACCCTTGCTTTTGCACCGGAAAAAAAATTTATGAAATGTGAAGTTCTTGAAATGGAAACTGTAGATGGTACAATTCCTATCTGATATTTATGGTTTTTAAGCTCTTTGTAAAAATCCAGAAGGCTTTTCAAAGTTGACTTGTGATATGTAATGACTTTATCAATGAATGGATTTATATCACTGTATAAAATTTCGTAATTAATGGGTGATGCAACCAGGGTTATGTGCGCTTCCGGATATCTTTTACGAATTGCAGCAAACAGTGGTACGGAACAAAGCATATCACCAAGCTGATTATGCTGACGTACTATAAGTATGTTTTTTACAGATTCAGGATTTATGAATTCCGGATCAGGCTTTTCCGAATTTCCAAGAAATTTAAATAACTGTTTAAGCATGACAGAAAATTATTTAAATTCCTCGAATTTAGCGTCAACAATTTTTTCATCTTTATCACCGGATCCGGGATTATAATTGCTTTTAGAATTGAGCGGAGAATTTTTATTGAACCCTTTTTCGGTTAAGTTTACAGATTTTTTTTTCAGAAAACTTTTTATAAGGGTTAGAATGATGAAAATGAGAATAAGTATTATTATAATTCTTGTCATAACCTGTTAAATAAATTTACTTTGCAATTTTTGCTGAAACGGGATTATAATACTCAATGTGAGAATGGTCAGGCTTTAATATTTCACTTATCAGATTTTCAAAATCAGCTTCATTATTTACAAAATCGATCTCGGCTGAATTTACGATCATTACTTTCGTTGCTTTGTATCTGAAAAAAAAGTAATTATAACCTTCATTCAGATCCTTTATATAATCTTCCTTTATTTCTTTTTCAATTTCTCTGTCACGATGCTTAATATTATTCATTAATCTCTCAACCGATGACTGCAGATAAATAATTATGTCCGGAACAACAATCGACTTCTCTATCAGCGATACGATCTTTTCGTATAATTTTAACTCATCATCCTGAAGATTCAGATAAGCAAAGATCTTGTCCTTTTCAAATATATAATCCGCGATATAATATTCATGAAAAAGATCGATCTGCTTGATCTCCTGAAGTTGCTTATATCTGCTCATAAGAAAATACATCTGAGTATGAAATGCATAGCTAACCGGATCGTTATAAAATTTTTCAAGAAACGGATTGTCTTCAAAATTCTCAAGTATAAGTTTTGCGTTCAGTCTTTCGGAAAGTTTACGGGCAAGGCTTGTTTTTCCCACGCCAATCACACCTTCAATTGCAATATATTTAACTTTTTTATCTTCCAAATATTAAACTTTACTGGTTTGATATTTTATAACTTTCAGATCATCAGTAGTTTCTGCAAGTAATTCCTTAACTGATTTTTTTAAAACCGGATGAATAAAATCTGAAGCGATCTCTGCCATCGGAATAAGCACAAATTTTCTTTTTTCGATCTGAAGATGAGGTATTTTAAGAAATTCATTTAACAAAATTTCATTGCCGTAAAACAAAAGATCAATATCAATTTCTCTTTCCGACCATTTTGCAGTTTTATTTCTTCCAAGTTTTTTTTCAATGCTTTTTAATTTCTTAAGCAAACCTTCAGGCTCAATATCTGCTTCGATCTCAATTACGCAGTTTAAAAAATCATCCTGTTTAATTTCACCCCATGGTTCGGTTTCATATACTGATGAGATCTTTGTAATTTTTATTCCGGATATTTTATTTATTTCCGATATTGCATTTTCAATATAAGAGATTCGTTCACCGATATTTGAACCTATTCCAAGATAAGCTTTCACCATTATTTATTCCTGTTTTGTTTATTTACAATTTCCACTGAATCAATGATCCCAAGCGGGGCATTTGGTTTTCTTATTCTGACCTTTACAGACAACACCATGGGAAAATTTTCAAGTATATCATTGCAGACTTTCTGATTAAGTGATTCTATTAAATTAAATTTGTTTTCCTTAAAGATCTTTTCAGCAAGATGATATACTTCGAGATAGTTTACAGTTTTGTCCAGATCATCCGAATTCCCGAGATCTGACAGATCACATTCCATGGAAATATCAACTTCAAATTCATTCCCGTATTTTTTCTCATAATCAAGAACTCCGTGATAAGCAAAAAACTTAGCGTTATTTATTTTTATTTCAGTCAATTGTTTGAATGCTCTGAAGTATTTTAAAAAAATTGTATTTCTGAATTACTTATTTTAACTGATTTTGACTTTCTTTATTTCATTCAGCACCGATTCCATTCTGTTTTTATTTTTCAGCTCTGACTTTTGTTTAGACACACCGCTTTTTACCGAAGATACCTTTTTGCTTTTAACATCTTTTACTTTAGATTTTACAACAGTTTTTACAGATGAGATCTTTTTTGTTTTCGGAGCTAAGCCCAGAGCTTTCTGAACGGTAATTCCCATATCAGAAGGTGAGTCAACGATTATAATTCCGCAGTCTTTCATTACCTTTATTTTTTCATCGGCAGTACCTTTCCCTCCGGAAATGATGGCTCCGGCATGTCCCATTCTTCTTCCGGGAGGCGCTGTCTTACCTGCAATAAATCCTATCACAGGTTTCTTTACATACTTTTTAATATAATAAGCTGCTTCCTCTTCTGCGCTTCCGCCAATCTCTCCGATCATCATAATTGCATCAGTGTCTTTATCTTCATTGAATAATTTCACTGCATCAAGGAATCTTGTTCCGATCACCGGATCACCGCCGATCCCAATGCAGGTTGATTGTCCGATGCCAAGATTAGTCAGCTGCCAGACTGCTTCATAAGTTAATGTTCCGCTTCTGGAAATTACACCGACTCTTCCCTTCTTGTGAATAAATCCCGGCATTATTCCGATCTTGCATTCATCAGGAGTTATTATGCCCGGACAATTCGGTCCGATAAATCTTACAGTATGTGTGTCTGTGTTTTTATTTTTTACATATTCATAAACATTGATCATATCCTTCGTCGGTATTCCTTCAGTTATACAAACAATTACATTTATTCCCGCATCAGCCGCTTCCATAATTGCATCTGCCGCAAATGAAGCCGGAACAAAGATCACAGAAGCTGTTGCTCCTGTATTATTTACTGCATCTTTTACTGAATTAAAAATCGGAATTTTTTCCTGAAATAAACTTCCGCCTTTTCCGGGTGTTACACCTGCCACCACATTGGTGCCGTATTCAATCATCTGGGTTGCGTGAAATGTACCTTCCGATCCGGTAATTCCCTGAACTACCACTTTCGTTTTTTTATTTATTAATATGCTCATTAATTTTTTAGAATTATTTTAAAGTTTTATAATGTATTTAATTTTTTACAACTGTATTGTCTTTGATTTTCCATTTACCCTTACTGTCTGCTGTTAAATTATATTTCACGGTCATTTCAAGTTCTTCATTCTTGTTATTTTTCCCGTCAACTTTTTTTATTTTAACTTCTACGACAGCGTTGGTTCCGCTTTGCGAAACTACTTTCGGCTCTTCAACAACAATTATTTTACTTGTGTTTTTGTAATTGGATTTAAATCTGTCAATATTACCGTTAACCCACAGATCACTGGCTTTCTTCATGTTAAGTTCAAAGTTGCCTCCGCTGCTTGTTCCTCTTTGCAGAAATTCTATATAATCAGTTATAGCAGTTTTCGGATTATCTAATCTTTTATTTAATTCTTTTTCCTTTTCTACAAGTTTCTTCTTCTTAGCTTCCAGGTCAGTTTTAATTTTTACAGAATCGACAGCCTGTGAAGAAGTATCAGCAGCAATTGATGCTGAATCAGAGATCCCGTCTCTAAGTCTTTTTAACCTATCAAACTCTTCTCTTTCTTTTTGCTCTTTTTCTTTGTCAATAGTGTTTTCCTGCTGAGGAGGAACAAATGTTTGAGGCTCTTCTTTCTTACCGCATGACTGTGAAATTAAAACCGGAATTAAAATTATTATGGAAAGATATTTTCTGAATTTTATTAACATTTATATGAATTTATTACAAAATAGATTTTTAGTCCCTCATATTCAATTTACAAAAAATGATAAGTAATTTCATTTAAATGAATTTTTTATAAAATGTTGATTTAAAAATTAATAAGCAGATTAAATTTTATACAAATCAGGAAATATTTTCACGATAATGATAATACTCATCAGGTTCAATTTAAATTAATATTGACAATGCTTTATATTATGAATACTTTGCTCATACAATTTTTTTAAATTAATAAACTCAAAGGAGAGTAAAGAATGAGAACCAAATTACTTATTTATCTATTACCCGTATTGCTTGTTTCATTTATGCTTTATGGATATTCTACATTAGACGAACCGAATGCAGTAAATTTATCTGCTTCACAGGAATTTATTGAATCGAATACAGCAAATCCCCCCGTAACACCTTTTACATTAGGAGACAGTTGTTCCGGTACAGGTCAGGAAAAACATGACGACGGTTCATTTGAAAATGGGATCGGCTGGAATGCAACTGTAACTGACGGAGCTTTTTGTTTAAAATTCAGACCTGCATCATATCCCTGGAAATATAATAAATTTTGTCTTGGATTGACAAGACTTGCAGCAGGTGCAGATTCTCTTGTGTTTGATGTTGTTCTTTATGATTCAACAGGTCCGGGTGGAACACCGGGAAATGTTTTGGGAACTTTGGCCAATCAGGTTGCAAGGTCAATTCCTGTTTATCCGCTGTTCAGCTGGAATTCATATGATATTTCATCAATTGCAGGTAATATTGTAAACAGCGGAGCAATTTATATCGGATACAGATATGACGGAGCACCGGTAGGACAGGCATCGAAATATGCTATGTATGATCAGACTGTAACATCAACATTATGGCCCGGTTATGCAAAAAATGCGGCAGCTAATCCCTGGGTACGTATAGACAGTCTTTCTGCTACTTTTGCAGCATATAAGTGTTTTGCTATGAGAACTATGGGTCAGGTTGCAGGACCGCCGCCGCCAGTTGGAAATACACTGGTACTTGTTCATGATACAACTGTAGCAAGCACAACTCAGAGAAAAGCTGACAGAGATACATTAAATAAATATCTGGGAGGTTTTATTGGAAGCTATACAATGAAAGGTTTTGATACTAATACTGTTTTACCGGATCTGACACCTTACAATACAATAATTCTTCAGGAAACAAGTTTCGATGCAATAGCCCTAAGATATTTAGGAGCTGGAGCCCGAAACCAGATCAAGGCATGGTTATTAACCGGTACAGTTTCAAATAAAAAAGCATTGATCAGTATTGGAGCAGATCAGGCTTATAATTACAGCAGATCCGGAAGTGGTGGAAGAGATTTGGATTTTGCTGAAACTTATGGAAAATATATTTACAGAGTCGATAATGGACCCACTACAATTTCTCCTTCTACGATTGGAGTTACAATAGATGCCGGAAATTCCAGATTATTAACTTCCGCACCTCCCGGAGCAGGTTTCTATCCTGACGGATGCAGTATGATAGCCGGTGGATCTTCTGCACTTTACAGATATCAGAATCATACTGTTGCAGATACATTAGGAGGAATTGGGAATATACAGCCAGGTTATGTTGTGGCAACTATTTTTCAGGATCCAAGATATTTCATAAGTGATTTTAAACAGGTGTTTGCAGCTACTATAAACTGGGTAAAGGCAAACGGAGGATTAATTACAGGCACAGGAAACAATACTGCATTAACAATTGCTGAAAGTTTTGCTTTGTCACAAAATTATCCAAATCCTTTCAATCCTTCAACTACCATAAATTATACAATTCCAAATTCAGGACTTGTAACTTTGAAAGTATTTGATATTCTTGGAAAAGAAGTAGCTTCACTTGTAAACGGAATGGTAACAGCAGGAAGTCATTCTGTAAACTTCAATGCTTCAAAATTATCAAGCGGAGTTTATTTCTACAGAATTGAATCCGGTAACTTTGTTGATACAAAGAAAATGTTCTTACTGAAATAAAAATTTATAAATATAAAAAAAGTAGCACCGGGAAATAAAAGGTGCTGCTTTTTTATCTATATCAAGTTTTTATTTGTTGACAATAGTATGTATAATTAATAACTTGATAAAAAATTTTTTCAAACCAAATAAACTAAAAAAAGAAGGAGTAAAAATGAAATCTAAACTACAGATTTATTTTCTACCGGTTTTACTTGTAATGTTTTTGCTATACGGATATTCCACTCAGG
>DAIPYE010000017.1:0-7302 GCA_036782915.1 Bacteroidota bacterium
TGAAATTAAGTGACATTGATATGATCGAACTTAACGAGGCATTTGCGGCGCAGAGTTTAGCATGCATACAGGAGCTTCATCCTGATATGAATATTGTCAATGTTAACGGCGGAGCAATAGCATTAGGACATCCTCTTGGAAGCAGCGGATCCAGAATTCTTGTGACACTGTTGAATGAAATGGAAAAGCAGAATGAAAAAAGAGGACTTGCAACTATGTGCATCGGAGTAGGGCAGGGAATTGCGACAATTATCGAAAGAGTTTAAAATGAGTTGAGATTTTTCTGTAAGAATTTGAATATTACAGTTACAGTATAATTAACAATCAGAAAATAAAATGTCATTACCAAATCAGTTATCGGTTCTAAGAATTATACTTACTCCGGTTTTTTTGTTTTTATTTCTCTCCGGAAAAACTGATTATATCAGACTTTCGATTATTGTGTTTTTAATTGCTGTATTAACTGACTGGTATGACGGATGGCATGCGAGAAAATTCGGACTTATTTCAGCATTCGGAATATTCATCGATCCGCTTGCTGACAAAATTCTTACTACTGCTGCATTTTATTGTTTCTATGTTATCGGAATTATGCCTTTATGGATGGTAATTGTAATTGCCCTTCGGGATATAATTATTACACTGCTTCGTTCTTACAGAGAAATAAAAGGAGATACTATGAAAACAACATTTATCGCAAAGACAAAAACATTTATGCAAATGACATATATTTTTCTGATATTAAGTTTAATATTTGCTATGACTTTCAATATAAGTGATCCTTTCAGAAATGCAATATCAGACTTTCTTATCTCAGATATAAATTATTATTTAATTTTAAGTATAACTTTAATAACACTGTACACAGGAATTGCATATCTGTTTGAATTAAATAAAAGAAACAAGTAATTGAAATTATACAAAACTAAAAAGATCGTAGATGCAGATGCAGAAGTTGGTTTTCTTAGTTTAATATTCGCAAGCGGCTTATATACAGGCTTCATGCCCTTTGCAAGCGGAACATTCGGCAGTATATTCGGATCATTGTTTTTTTTTTTAAAAGATTTTCAGAGAGCAGAAATTCTGATCCCTTCAATAATCATTTGCGCTTTGATCTCGATACCAGCTTCAAAAGAAGTGATGAAGAAATACGGAGATGATCCGTCTGTGATCGTTATTGATGAAGTAATAGGAATGTGGATCTCAGTTTTAGTGTTTCAATTTTTCAATGGAATATCTTCTGATCTGAATTTTAAAAATTTAATCATAGTTTTTCTTTGTTTCAGATTATTTGACATAATAAAAATACAGCCTTCTAAATATTTTGATGATATGAAAAGCGCAACAGGAGTTATATTGGATGATGTAATCGCAGGAATATATGCAGGTGTTGCAGCATATTTAATAACATTGGTCATAGCAAAATTATAATTGAAATAAAATTTATCAGGAATGAGATCAAAAATAATTTCTATCGGAGATGAATTACTGATAGGGCAAATCGTGAATACAAATGCGGCATTTCTTGGAGAAAAGTTATTTTCGATAGGAATACCGGCTGAAAAAGTAATTGTGATAGGGGATGAAGAGAAGATACTTTTGAACGAATTGAAAGATTCAGTCACAAATTATGATGTTACAATAATAACCGGCGGTCTGGGACCGACACATGATGATATAACAAAACCAACACTGGTGAAATTTTTTGAAGATGAATTGATAACTGATGAAAAAGTACTGGAGCATGTTAAAAATATATTTGCATCCAGAAATATTGCAATGCCGGAGGTAAATGCCGGACAGGCACTGGTTCCGAAAAATTCTGAAGTTATCTGGAATCATAGCGGAACAGCTCCGGGAATCTGGATAGAAAAACATAATAAAATCATTATTGCAATGCCGGGTGTTCCGCATGAAATGAAAGCAATGATAAATGAAATTTTACTTTCAAAGATCTGCACAAAGTTTGAAAGCAAATTAAATGAAGTCCACATTCAAAAAACATTACTGACAACAGGTCTTGGAGAATCGACATTAAATGAAAAGCTTGGAGATATAAAGGAACTGATCGGTGACAGTAAGCTGGCATTTTTACCTTCAACAGAAGGCGTCAGACTTAGGATAAATGTAACATCAGATTCAAAAAAAGATGCTGAACAAAAACTGGATGAAATTGAATCAAAAATACGAATTAAAGCGGGTGATTATATTTACGGAATAAACAATGAGAGCATGGAGTTTGTTATTGGCGATTTACTTCGTTGTAATAAACAAACTTTATCAATTGCAGAATCCTGTACAGGAGGAGAAATCTCATCCCGAATTGTCAGTGTGGCGGGAAGTTCTGATTATTATTTCGGCGGTGTATGCAGTTATTCAAACAAAGAAAAAGTAAAAATACTCAGAGTAAAAGAAGAAATACTTGAAAAGTTCGGTGCAGTGAGTAAAGAAACAGCAATTGAAATGGCAGAAGGAGTAAGAAAATTAATGGATACAGATTTTGCATTGTCCACAACAGGCATAGCCGGACCGACAGGCGGATCTGCAGAAAAAGCGGTTGGACTTGTCTGGATCGGATTTTCAAGTAAGAGCAAATCTTACGCCGTGAATTTTTTATTCGGTGAAAAAAGAGATATTATAATCGGAAGAGCATCAATGAGAGCGCTTGATATTCTGAGAAGAGAATTGCTGGGTATTGAAATAAAATACTGAAAAGATTTGAACAGGAAATAATAAAATTAACAGTTAAAAAATCTTTATGAGTTTAGTAAAAGAGATTTACGATGTTACAAAAGATCTTGCAGGGAATAAGATTGCTTTAAACAAGATCAGGAAAGCATTGTTAACGGAAGTCAAACTTAACAATAAATTTCTTGAAGAATTAAATAATAAGGAGATCAGAATATCAAAAGAAAGACTCATACAGATACTCAATAATCTCGAGGTTTCCGAACTAAAGGCATCGATAACCTGCGGAATTCCTTTAGAACTTATTTCCGCAAAAAAAGTTACCCCGGAATTTCTTGATGGACTTGATCCGATAAAAGCTTTGGATAATGACCTTGAAACAGTTTTGGAGAAAGTATATCTGAAAATTGCATATCTGAAAAAGGATTATAACTCAGAGCATATAAATTTATACATAAGAGTCAGAAATATATACAACTATAATACTTTAATACAGAGATTGCTTCTGAACTGATTTTTGATACATATTGATAAAAAAAAATTCAACCGGTTAAATTCAACAGTTGAATTTTTTTTTTAAAAGAATTAGTAATTAATACAATATTTTTAAATTAAAACCGTTATCAAGGCTTCCAGGCATTCAAATCATTTACTGATATTTTATATCTGAAAATTTTCCAGTATTTACCTTTTGCAAAATCAACTGCGGGCTGTCCTCCGTAAGCGGCTGAATAGCTTGCATGTCTGAGAGTATTTTCAAATGAATAAACATACAAAGTATCATTTACCAGTGTAGGCAATCCGTAAATTTGTTTTACAGAATCATGCAAGGGTAAGAACGCTTTTTTATTATTTGTAAAAGACCAGTCTTTACCGTTAATGCTGTACATAAGATGGGTTTCAACAGTTTGTTCAAGACCGGTGTAGGGATAATTCCAGTTTTCCGTACCATCATCTTCAAGTCTTAAAACATGCATAAAACCCCACCAGTCATTTCCTATTCTGATAACATTCATATTATACGGCTGTTTATAATATAGCTGTGATGCAGGATTAAAGTAAGCAGAATCCGGGAACTGAATAACCGTATCAATTTCAGTCCAGTTAACAAAATCCCTGCTTTTCATTAATCCGACTTTTCTTCTCGGATCAATGCTTGGTATATTTGGTCTTATGTAACAATAAAATGAATCAGTGTTGTCAAAGAAAGAAAGATCTTCACCCGGATGAAAAGAAAACGGATTTGAATGATACTGGGTATAATTATATCCGTTAGTACTGTAAGCAATATTGAACCACTCAGTATAAGTTGCTCCGGAACCGGAATGACAAGTCCAGCCGGAATACCAGAAGTTTCCTCTTCTGATTGTAGAATACATTGAATCACCTGCAGCCGGAGTACCGTTTGGATTTACAGAAATATTTTTTTTGAATTTCCAGTTCTTTCCGTCTAAAGAAGTATCCAGTTTCGTAATACCGTCTTTTACATAATACATAGAAAATACATTATTCACATAATGCACAGAAGTATAGGACAAAAGCATAACATTTTTATTCACATCGGATTTATTCGGTACAGCATCTCTGACAGGGTACGTAAGAGCCGGGATTTTAATTACTACATTGTTCTCTATATTATTTTCTGTAACACTAAGATCATATACATCTACAAAGTTATCTCCATTCAGATCTGATCTTGTGTATCCGGTTAAAGAATGAGTAACATCATTTTCTACAATACTACCGTCACCACCATCTATAGTTCCATCCTGATTTATATCTCCGCTGAACAAGCAATATTTAGAATACTTATAAATTAAGTTGTTTCCAAATGCCTGAGTTGCAGAAATAGTAAAATCATAACTGAAATTTGCACCTATCCCAAAAGTTATATATACAGGTTTACTCCAGGTTAAAAGACTATTCCTGTGCCTGACAATAAGATAATAATTACCGTTTGAAATATTTTTGTTAAAATAAAATAATCCGGTTAATGTCTGAGAATTGAGAACTGATTTAGCGGAATCTAATTTTAAAGCGGGAGAAAGTGTATTGCTGAGATATATTGTAATAGTATCAGAGACAAAATGTGTTGAATTATTTTTTAAAAGACTTTCTATTGCAATCTTGATAGTTCCGGTTGTTGTGACTCCTTTAGATATTTTTTGTGTAAAAAAAATGCATAAAACTGCTGCCGAGAAAATTGAAATGCTTTTTTTCAAATTTTTTCTGTTTATTTTAATTTAAAATGGACCTTAAAGTTTGGGGAGGTGTAAAGCCGGGCATTAAACTTTTGTATACAATCCAACAAACACCAATTTCATTAAGTTCAAAATAAATTGAACAAACTTCCTTTAATTTGAGGTGGTAATTTTTAAGATTTAATAAAGTGTTTTTGTCTAATTAAGAAGACAAAAACATTTTAATAATTATCAGAAATCAAATATTGTATAAATATTAAACATTCTGATGTAAAAAGACGGTTTTTATTTAAATTTTGTGTCCAATAATTTATAAAAAATTTATCATTATCACACTATAAAAAATTATAAAATTCTTGGAAATATTCAAAACAGGATTTATGCGAAAAACACTTAAAAAGACAATATTAAAACCAGACAGGTTATTTGAATGAGTATAAATACTCACGGAAAAAGAGTATTTACGCTCATTTAAATCAAGTGGAAACACTTATACCAAAAATTGAAATAATTAATTAGATTTGTAAAGATAAACCACATTAAAAAATTGTTCAGATAATTAAGGAAGAACAATTCATTTCATAAATTCCGAAATGACCGCAAGAACTGATTAAGTTATTTAGCCCCGAAACTCCAAAGCGGGGCTATCTTTTTTTATTTCATTTATTTAAAATTTTCAATTTAAACCTGCCATTAAAATCTATTGCAATAAAATTCAAATATAAATCAAAATTTACTTTTATTGCTAAAAATAGCTAAAATTCCACTTGTTAAAAATAAGCATTTCCTGAAATACCTGATGTTAAAAAAATCTGTAAACTGAAATTTTTATAATTTTATCAATTGAATCACAACCTTAGAATAATTAAATTGCGAATCTAACAAATTTTAAAATTATTCTAACTATGAATTTTCCAGAAGCTGTAAAATATACAAAAGATCATGAATGGGTAAAGCAGGAAGGTAATATTTGCATTGTGGGAATTACTGATTTTGCTCAGAGTGAACTTGGAGACATAATATATTTAGATATTACATCCGAAAAAGGAAGTACTGTAACTCAGGGTGAAACATTAGGTTCAATTGAAGCTGTGAAAACTGTTTCTGAAATGTATAGTCCTGTTTCAGGGAAATTAATTGAAATAAATACAGGAATTAATGAAAATCCATCTATTGTTAACTCTGATCCTTATGAAAACGGCTGGATCATAAAAATAGAGCCATCAAATCAGGATGAAATAAGTAATTTGATGAATTCTGAAGAATACAGAAAACAGGTTGGTTTATAAATTTATCATTTTATTGTAAGATTCATTTTTTAAGATCTGCCCTTCAATAAACAAGTTCTTTGATATATAAAATATTTTAAAATGTTAAAAATTCATATCAGCAATTTAGCGGAAGGTGAGCATGATTATCAATTTAAATTCAATAAAAAGGAATTTAAAGATTTAGAAATTGATGATTTAGAAATTGAAGATGATTTATTATTAAATGTTAAATTACTGAAATACGGAAATCAGTTTGATCTGAAGTGTCAGTTAAAAGGAAATCTAAGATTGTTATGCGACAGATGTCTTGAAGATTACATATATGATTTTGAGAATTCGTTTGAAGTTATTTATAAATTTGACTTTACAATAAAAAAAGAAGAATCAGTTACTGATTCAGATGACATAAAACTGATACCGCCAAAGACCGGATTTATTGATATAAAGGAAGATGTCAGGGATTTCATATTATTGTCAGTTCCAATGAAGAGAGTGCCTGAAGAAAATAATGATATCTGTACATATTGCAATAAAAGCATTTCCGGGATTTTAAATATAAGCAGCGCAGAAGAGATCAATCCTGTCTGGGAAAAATTAGTTAAAACAACAAAACAGAAAAATAAATAGAATAATAAAATGCCAAATCCAAAAAGAAGACATTCCAAAGCAAGAGGTAGAAAAAGAAGAACACATTACAAAGCAACAGGTCCGACATTAATGTCCTGTCCAAATTGCAGTGAAATGAAGCAGGCTCACAGAGTATGCTCATCCTGCGGATTTTATGACGGTAAAAGTATATTGCTTCCCAAGAAGTAATTAATAATGTAGTTTTCTTTATTCTCTCCCGGTAATATTTCCGCTAATGAATTTCAATATATTTTAATTGATCATAATACGGCTGTTAGTGCATGGATAAGATAAAAATAGTAGTAGATGCAATGGGCGGGGATTTTGCTCCATTAAATGAAGTATCCGGCGCAATAATTGCGGCTGAAGAAAAACCGGAAACTTTGGAGATAATCCTTGCAGGGAATGAGAAATTAATCAAAGAGGAATTAAGCAAACACAAAGTTCTATTAAAGAATATCTCAATAGTGAATGCTTCCCAGGTTGTCACAATGGGAGATTCTCCTACAGAATCT
>DAIPYE010000017.1:7312-11523 GCA_036782915.1 Bacteroidota bacterium
AACGAAATCAGACTCTTCGATCAGTGTAGGAATAAATTTAGTAAAAGAAAAGAAAGCTGATGCATTCATCAGCGCAGGAAATACAGGCGCTGTAATGACGGCATCTATTTTAAGATTAGGAAGGATTCAGGGAGTTGGAAGACCGACAATAGGATCACTTTTCCCAACTGATAAAGGTAAAACCATGGTATTCGATGTTGGTGCGTCTGTTGACTGCAAACCGGCTCATTTACTTGAGTTTGCAATAATGGGAAGTTTATATATGAAGCATTTGTATAATATTGAAAAACCCAAAATTGGTCTTTTAAGTGTTGGAGAAGAAAAAAGTAAGGGTGATCTGCTGACACTTGAAGCTTATGAATTACTGGAAAAGTCAAATCTGAATTTTATTGGAAATGTCGAGGGCAGAGATGTTTTAAGGGGAAAAGCGGATATAATAGTTTGTGACGGTTTTGTCGGGAATGTAATATTGAAATTTGCTGAAAGTGTTCTGGATGTTATGAAAAGTAAGTTTAAAAGTTATGCTGAAAAAGGATTTTTTAAAAAAATATGGGTAGGGATGATGTACGGGACTCTGAAAAATGTAGTACTGAAAGATTTTGATTATCAGGAATACGGAGGCGTGCCTTTACTTGGAGTGAACGGAATTTCAATTATCGGACACGGAAAGTCATCTCCGATTGCAGTAAAGAACATGATTTACAGAGCAGAAGAAATGGTGAGGAAAGGAATTAACACAAAAATTGAGCAGGAATTGAAATTAATAAACTGAAAACTGAAAATTCAAATTCGATTAATCGACTTTTTTTTTAAAACATATAAAAGTATATTCACATAAACAAAGAATAAAATCAAATAATGGCAAAAACACAAACATTTGCTGATAAAGCAAACAAACTTGGTAAAAAATCTGAACTTTTAGTAATGTGTCCTGATACAAATGTTGAAACTAAGATAATCAACGTTAGAATGGTTGATGCAATAAAAACTGATAAAGGGACATATAAATTTTTAGACAGAAACATGAAAGTTTACGAATCCACTTACAAACCATTTAAACAATAAGCTAAAATAAAGTTCAGAAGGAGATATAAAAAATGTCCAAAGTATGCCAAATTACGGGTAAAAGACCATTAACCGGAAACAATGTTTCTCATGCAAATAATAAATCAAAGAGAAGACAATTACCTAATTTGCAAAAAAAGAGGATCTGGCTGGAAGATGAAAAAAGATGGGTGACTGTCAAAATTTCAGCTAACGGAATAAAAACTCTTGATAAATTAGGTTCAAAGATTCTGATGAATGCCTGATCTTTTTCCTCAAAAAAAGAAAATCAGTATAATAATACCTGCTCTTAATGAAGAGAAGTTATTGGAAAGATTACTGAAACAGTTTAATCAGGAAATTAAAAAAAAGTTTGATCTTGAAGTTATTGTTAGTGACGGCGGAAGCAGTGATTTAACAATTCAAATAGCAAGAAAACATTCAGACAATGTAATTTTACATTATAAAAATTCTCGACAGAACATCTCTCAGGGCAGAAATGAAGGCGCAAAAAATTCCCTGGGAGATGTTCTTATTTTTCTGAATGCAGATACATTTGTAAAAGATCTTGATCATATGCTTCAGGTTTCCACAGATGAAATTCTGGAAAATGATATTACTGCATTAGCATGTCCTATTTGTGTTTTTCCGGAAGAAGAAAAATTTTCAGATAAAGCATTTCATTTTTTTTATAATACTTATGTTCATTTGCTTAACAGATTTTTTATGGGAATGGGAAGAGGCGAATGCCATATTGTCAGCAGAGAAAAGTTTTTCGAAGCAGGAGGATATAATGAAAAGCTTGCTGCCGGAGAAGATTATGATCTGTATAAGAGATTAAAAAAAAGCGGGAAATTAAAATTCAGAAAGGATATTATTATTTTTGAATCGCCCAGAAGATATAGAAGATTTGGTTATCCGCGAGTATTATGGGACTGGGCAAAAAATTCTGTTTCAGTGACTTTATTTAACAGATCAATTTCAAAAAAATGGGAAGCAGTCAGATAATGAAGTTTGGATTGATATTATGGGTATAAATGAATTTTTCAATGTTCTTTCAAATACAAATGAAGAAGGAATTAAAGCACGAACAGGAATTATTAAAACATCGAATTCAGAAATTGAAACTCCCGTTTTTATGCCCGTTGGAACTCTGGGAACAGTAAAGGCAATGGAGCAAAGGGAGCTGCATGAACTTGATGCAAGGATAATTCTTGGAAACACATATCACCTTTTTCTGAGACCGGGAATGGAAGTAATGGAGAATGCTAAAGGGCTTCATAATTTTATGAACTGGAATAAAAGCATACTTACAGACAGCGGGGGATTTCAGATATTCAGTTTGTCGAAATTAAAAAAGATAAGTGAAGAAGGTGTTGAGTTTTCATCACATCTGAACGGCGATAAATATTTTTTTACACCGGAGAAAGTAATAGATATTCAGAGGATCATCGGATCTGATATTATGATGCCTCTTGATGAATGTCTTCCGCATCCTTCGGAGAGAAAAGTTGTGGAAAAGTCAATTGCACTTACATACAGATGGGAAAAAAGATGTTATGAGAGGTATAAAGAAACTTCAGATAAATATGGAAATATTCAGAGATTATTTTCTATAAATCAGGGAAGCACATATCCGGAATTAAGAAAAAGAAGTATTGAAGAGCTTACTGAAATAGATTTTGACGGTCATGCAATCGGCGGACTTGCTGTCGGAGAAGATAATTTGTTAATGTATGACACTGTAGATCTTTCAACAGATCTTCTTCCGGAAAATAAGCCAAGATATCTGATGGGTGTAGGAACACCAACAGATCTGCTGGAATGTGTGGAAAGAGGAATAGACATGTTTGACTGTGTGATGCCGACAAGGAATGCAAGACACGGAAGATTATTTACCACAACGGGAGATGTGAATATCAAAAGCGCAAAGTATAAGAATAATTTTAATTCCCCTGATGAATATTGCAGGACATATACATCGATGAATTTTTCACTGGCATATCTGAGACATTTATTTATTTCAAACGAGATACTGGGTTTTCAGCTTGCGACTATTCACAATATTGGTTTTTACTTAAAACTTATGGAGAACATCAGGAAATCAATTAAAGAAAATAAATTCAGAGAATTCAAAAAAGATTTTCTCAACAATTATAATATTAACAATTAACTATTAACATAAGATACTAAACAAAAAAAATAATAATCTGAAAGGAAAATAAATGATATCAAATATTTTAAAACCGTTATTACTTCAGGCAGCACCCGGGGGAATTGAATCAATTCTTTCATCAATAGTTCCTTTTTTACTGATAATTGTAATTTTTTACTTTCTGATATTAAGACCTCAGCAAAAGAAACAAAAAGAGAGAGCAGTATTACTTGAATCCTTAAAAAAAGGTGATAAGGTTGTCACAGCCGGTGGAATTTACGGAACTGTAGAAGGTATTGAAGATAAAATTCTTTTGGTTAAAATTGCAGATAATGTAAAAATTAAAATTGAAAGATCATCGGTCACTACAATACTGGGAGTCACAGATATTGAACCTGAAAAAAAATCAATGCTGGGGTAGTTTCACATTTAAACATGTGAAGAATCAATGAAATTAAATTGCTGTTTGAGAAAAGTGAAAGAATATAAAGAATACTTATAAACATGAATGAGTAATTATGGTAAAAATAAACCAACAATCGGAAATGAGAAACATAATCAGTAAGAATAAAAAGAAAAATTACAAATTAAGCAGTATTGAATCTGCTGTTTCTGATTTTAAAAAAGGAAAAATTGTTATTGTTGTGGATGACGAAGACAGGGAAAATGAAGGTGATATGATCTTTTCTGCTGAGAAGTCTACACCTGAGCTTGTAAATTTTCTTTCAAAGTACGGAAGAGGTTTAATATGTGTTCCTATGGAAGATGAGAGGCTTAATGAACTGGAACTTGGTATGATGACAAAGAATAATACATCATTACATGAAACAGCTTTTACAGTCAGTGTAGATTACAGATTCGGAACTACGACAGGCATTTCAGCTTCAGACAGAAATAAAACCATACTTTCATTAACAAATAAAAAAACAAAACCTGAAGATCTTGGAAGACCCGGACATATATTTCCGTTAAGATCAGCTCCCGGCGGAGTTTTAAGAAGAGCCGGTCATAC
>DAIPYE010000017.1:11533-20939 GCA_036782915.1 Bacteroidota bacterium
AGAAGCGACAGTTGATCTTGCAAAACTATCCGGTCACTTTCCGGCAGGTGTTTTATGTGAAGTAATGAAGGAAAATGGAGAAATGGCAAGACTTCCTGATTTGTTTGAGATAGCGGAAAAGCATAATCTGAAAATTATTTCCATAAAGGATCTGATCCATTTCAGACTTGAAAAAGAAAAGCTTGTAGAAAAATTAGTTGATGCGGGACTGCCGAGTAAATTCGGAAGTTTTAAAATAATATTATATAAAAGTCTTGTAGATTCAAAAGAGCATATTGCAATTGTCAAAGGGAAAATTAATTCCAAAGAGCCGGTTCTGGTAAGAGTTCATTCAGAATGTCTCACAGGAGATGTATTCGGTTCTCTGAGATGTGATTGCAGGGAGCAGCTTATAGAATCTTTGAGAATGATTGAATCGAATGATAACGGGGTAGTATTGTATATGAGACAGGAAGGAAGAGGTATAGGACTTCATAATAAGTTAAAGGCGTATAATCTGCAGGAAAAAGGCAGAGATACAGTTCAGGCAAATCTGGACCTTGGTTTTAAATCAGATCTCCGTGATTATGGAATTGGCGCTCAGATATTGAGAGATCTCGGTGTAAGAAAAATGAGACTGATGACAAATAATCCAAAAAAGATAGTAGGTTTGAATGCATACGGACTGGAAATTGTAGAAAGAGTACCTATAGAAATTAAATCAAATCCCGAGAATGCAAATTATCTTCAGACCAAAAGAGATAAGTTAGGACATCTGATTTTGCTTAACTCAAAAGATATGAAAACTAAAAATTCAAAAAAACAAAAGATTAAAAAAATCATATAAAGATGAAACCATCAGAAGTAGTTTATTTAACAAAGAGGAGATTAGTAGAGCTGGAGAATGAATTAATCGAACTCAAAACAGCAGGCAGAAAATATATTGCTGAAAAAATAGCAGAAGCAAGAGCTCATGGTGATTTAAGTGAAAATGCCGAATACGATGCTGCTAAAGAAGCACAGGGACATCATGAAATGAAGATAGGTAAGCTTGAAACAATGCTTTCCAGAGTAAAGATCATTTCCCCGGAAGATATGCCGGCTAATGAAGTTTATATTCTTTCTGTAGTAAAAGTCAGGGATCTGATATTAAAAGAAGATATTACATTTTCTTTAGTTTCTCCTGAAGAAGCTGATTTTGAAAAAGATAAAATATCTGTCACTTCACCAATTGGAAATTCTCTTCTCGGGAAGAAAAAGAACGATATTGTAGAAGTACAGGTTCCTGCAGGAGTTATGAAATACAAAATTCTTGAAATTTCAAAAATTGAATAATTGAATGGAAAATAAAAATTTTGCAGAATTTAAAGTCGGGTTGTTTGTTTCTATTGCAGTCTTAGTTGTATTAATGACAATTATATGGGCAAAAGGATGTGCAGTTGGTACAAAAGAGCAGAGTTATGTTGTCTATTTTGAAAAAGTAAGCGGAATTAATGAAGGTGACCAGGTTAGTGTGAATGGTGTTAGAAAGGGGAAAATTGATAAACTGGAATTAGCCGGAGATTCAGTAAAAATCACATTCAGTATTGACAAGGAAATTAAGATCAGAAATGATTATAACATTTATGTTGCAGCAACTGAGCTTACCGGTGGAAAAGTTTTATATATTGAACCGGGAAAAAGCAGCACTGAAGTCAATCCTGATCAGGCGCTTCATGGAAGCACCGGCGCGGATTTTTCAACAATTATGAATTCTGTTCAGGGTATTACAGTAACAGTAAAAGATCTGCTTGGAGAATTTAAGAAATCGGCTGATAATCTAAACGGAGTTCTGGCTAATGTTAACAGTATTGTAGGTGATGAGAATTTAAAAGGGAATTTAAGATCCACTTTATCGAATCTTGCAGCTTCATCACAAAATATTAATCAGCTGGTTTCAGAAAGCAGAAACGGAATTAACGGTTTGACAAGCAGACTTGGTAATACTGTAGATAATGTTGATCTGGCTATTGGAGACAACAGCAAGGAATTAAAAAACACATTGAATGAAATTCAAAATCTGACATCTACAGTAGATACATTAGTTTACAATTTAAATACCGTAGTTACAGAAATAAATAATAAGGAAAAAGGGATAGGTAAATTTATTACAGATGATAAATTTTTTAACAATATGAATAAAACCCTGGAAGAAATTGAAAAGCTGACAAAGAAAATCAGAAAGGATGGAGTTAAAATAAATTTATTTTAAGACGACTGTATTGTCAATTAGATTATTACAAAATCTTACTTAATGTTATTTTTTAAGTAAGGTTTTTTTATTTCCAGTCATATCCGAGATTTAAACTATGAGTCGATCCAACATTGCCGAGCGAATTAAATGAGTAATCGAAAGAATAATTTTCAAGGAATTTAAGTCCTAATCCAAGTGAAAATCCTGCAATTCCCAATGAACTTCCTGTTTTAAGATCCTGTCTTTCTTTATTGTCATAACCAATTCTGAATCTGACATATTCGCTGAAATCAAATTCGCCGCCGACGGACAGATTGCCCAGTCTGTCGAAAAAGTTTTCCTCGAAAGCAGTAAGATTATCGAATTCAAAGTGAATATTTAACGGCAGATGTTCCAGTTTTTTACTGACAGCAATTCTAAGATCTATTGGCAGATCTTCGCTTGTATTGCCGTATTCACTTAATTGAAATCCTGCATTTAATAGACTAATCCCGAAATTCCACTGAGTAGAAGGTATCAGATATAACACTCCTAAATCAAATGCCAGTGCAGTTGAGGAAAATTCATCAATTCCGGAATAAATAAACTTTGTGTTTACACCGTAATGTAACCGGTCATTCAATAAATTTGAATATCCGATGGAAACAGCTATTTCATTGGAAGAAAATGTCCCGAGATTGTTTGATTGTTCATCAAATTTTTCGAAGCTTCCGTAATTAATATATCTGATCCCACCTCCGAAATATCCTGAATTTTTATATTTTTGCCCGTAAGCAATATTCCCTGAATTAATATCAAGTAGATATTTGAAAAACCCCACTGAAGCCTGAGTTTTTTTAAGAGTGGATAAAGCAGCCGGATTATAAAAAATTGAGAGAACATCGTTTGTGTTTGAGGAGAAGCTACCTCCAAGTGAGGCTGGTCTGGCGCCTGCATCTAAATTAAGAAAATCGTATGTAGTATTACTTTGAGAGTAAGCTGAATAACTAATTAAGATATTAAAAAGAACAATAACAATTGCAAGAATTTTTATGTTTTTCATTTTTTTATGGTTAGTTATTGACAATCAATAACCAATGTTCATAATGTCCGGTTTAAGTGTTTTTGAAATTTTTCCTGACAATAATATAACTTTGCGAGTTGATAATCAATAACAATTTATTCGTTTATTAATTCAAGGAAATATGCAGATTTTAACAAATCTGATCACAAAATTCTGAAATCGGAATATTCATTCTGATAATCAGATTCTTCGGTTAAAACTGATTTGACAATAGCTCCTAAGGGTCCGATTTTTATATCTTTCAGGAAATCATTTATCAGATTTGAATTTCCTTCTATTACAATTTCAACATCACCCGAAAACAAATTTTTCACATATCCGGTCAGATTATACTCAATAGCTTTTCTTTTACAAAAAAATCTGAATCCGACACCCTGCACCAGTCCTTTAACAGTTATATTGACCTTTTTTTCCATTTAAATATTTGAATTTAAAAAATAAATAAAATTCGGATATAGCAAAACCTGTAAGCATAATAAATATTCCGGATAACTGACTGTAGCTTAATACTTCTTTCAAAAGTATATAAGCAAAAAATACAGCGAAAACAGATTCCATATTATAAATTATGCCTGCTCTAAGCGGAGTAGTTTTATTCTGATATTTTGTCATAAGAACTATACTTATCAGTGTTGAAAATATAGATGTATAAATTAATGTCATAATAAGCTCAGAATTAAGTTTTATAAATATTTCCTCAAAAATAAATACTTCAAAAATAATCATGTAAACTAAATTAAAAGCTACCATTGCGAGAAATTGTCCGAAAATAAGATAATTGAGATCAATTTTCCGTGAATACTTATCCAGAAGAACGATATGTATTGCAAATGCGAAGGCGCAGAAAAGTGTCAGAATATCACCCGGATTCAGATCATTGAAATATGCATCTGATAATATATAGAGTCCCGTCATTACAATTGCAGCTCCGATCAGATTTTCCGCTTTTGGTTTAGTCTTAAGAATAAAATAATGAATAAAAGGGAGCATGATCAGAATTGTACCTGTAATGAATGCAGATTTAGAAGCAGTAGTATATTTCAATCCGGATGTCTGAAGTGCAAACCCTGCAAACAGATAGAATCCCAGTATAAAACCGCATTTCAAATCTTTAAAGCCTGCATTCACAAGTTTATCTCTGTAAAAAATATAAAAAACAATAAGAGTAACGGAGAATCTTAATAAGTTAAATAAAATCGGAGAGACGAACTGAAGGGAAATTTTTATTAGTGGAAAAGATAAACCCCATGTGAAAGTAATAGCCAGTAAAATTAATTCAGCTTTATATAATTTATAAAGTGAGATTCTTTCTGAACCCTGTTTTTCTGGTTGCAATTATTTAAAATCCGAATTTTGTTTTATAAATAATCAAAGCGCATGTGATCAGCCAGAGTAATGAGTTTATTATAATTGGAATATCTTTTGTAACGATCTGTGTCGGGCTTTCCCCGAGATTTTTCTGATGAAGAAGATACATATACCGGAAAATGCCATACAGCACAAACGGAGTTGTGTAGATCAGTTTATCCGAATGAAAGGAAGAAATTGCTTTTTCAGAAACTGTATATAAAGCATAAGAAATAATTGTTCCTGTTGCAGCGATCGTATTCAGCTGATCTACAAAAACCACATCATAATCACCGAGGACCTTTCTTTGTTTTTCAAGATTTTCCTGATTCGGACCGGAAAGTTCGGCTCTACGTTTGGAAATTCCAAGAAACAAAGAAATAAAAATGGTCGTTATTATCATCCAACTGGAGATACTTACTTCAATTGCAACTGCTCCTGCTACAACTCTCAAAATAAATCCGAATGTAATGGAAAATACATCTAACAATACTACATTCTTGATTTTAAATGAATAAAGAAGATTATTTAAAAGGTAAGCAATAACGGTTAATAAAAACAAAATGGGAAGCTGGATGGAAATTGCAAAAGTCAAAATAAGTAAAAAAATGAACAATGTTTTTGCCTGGCTGACTGTAACATAACCTGCAGCGATAGGTCTGTATCTTTTCTTTTTATGCACACTGTCAGATTCCACATCAACAATATCATTTAAAACATAAACACTGCTTGAAACACAGCAAAAAGCTATGAAAGCAAGAATATTTGTCAATAATAAAGGAAGATCCATTAATTTACCGGCAAATAGAATTGGTGCAAAAACAAACAGATTTTTTATCCATTGTTTCGGTCTGATAAGTTCAATAAATCGAAGTATTTTCAATTATTTTATAGAATTAAAATTTGTTTTGTAAATTTTCATTTCATTTCCTCCGCAAATTGTGTTGTTTTCCAAAACCGAACTTGTCTGAAATATCAGTTCATTTCCGTATTTCTCAAGATAATCTCTGAACCATTCATCATAAATAATAATATAACTAACATTATTTTTCTTTAATAGATAATTTACAGAGTCCAGGTTATCATCTTTTGAGTAAGTTCGGAAACGAAGAATTTCAGGAGTAATTAAACCTGCAACATCAATAATTCTGTTTTTATTAATGAAACCAATAGCTCCTATATCGTTTACGGCTATAACTTCATTTCTTCCGACATTCTCATATACCCAGCCGGCAAGTTTAACCTGCTGATCATTTATATTATCAGTATTCATTCCTAAAGCAATTCCGAATACAACATAATTGAAAATTGAAAAGATGAGAATAAATGCAAAAGCTGATTTCCTTCTCAGAAGAAATGCTTTAAGTTTAGAAAAAAAATTCAGATCAAGCAGATTAAAGAAAACATAAACTGAGATCAGGTTAATAAATGGAATGAGAGGAATTAAATATCTTACATGATGTCTCCAGTTTGGTATTAACACTGAGGAAATTAACGGAAGTAAAATTATCCAAAGGAATATCAGGTTTAAATATTTAAACTCTGAATAATACTTTTTAATATTTTTGAAATAATATAAAACAGATACAATGTATAGTATTCCGGTAATTAAATTATCCTTCAGGAAATAAGTAATTGAAATTAATATATACTCAAAATTCGGGATCAAATGAAATTCTCCGCCCTGACCTCTGAAAGTATTCGGGAAAAAGTGACCGCTTATTTTATACGAAAATATCAGATATGGTAGAGTTATGATCAAAAATATCAGGACTGAAAGAACTAGTTTGATAAAATTCTGCTTTAATTCTTTTTGTAATATGAGATTCAGAATTACATCAAATAAATATAATCCAAACAAAAGAAATCCTTCCGGTCTTGAAACAGTTGACAGCGCTAGAAATAAAGCGGGTAATAAATTAAATTTATTCAGCCTTAAGTTTTCTATATGAAAATAAACTGAAAGAATTGTAAAGAATGTAAACATTGTTGTTTCCATACCAGATAATGAAGACCAGGCGAATCTACCATTGAGAACAGTTAATAAAGCAATTATTAATGAAACAAACTGCGGGGTTAAAATTGCAGAGATCAGTTCACTTAACGGTGAATTCTTGTTTCCAAATATTATCAATGAAATTTTATAAATGAAAATACAGGAAAGAAAATGAAATATAGCTGAAAGAAATATTGAATTAAAAATAAAATTGCCTGTGATAAAACTGAAAAGTCCGAGAACTATAACATAAAACGGGGAAGTCGTGCCGGCAGTATATTCACCTGCATTGAACTGAAAGAAATTTCCTTTCGAGAAATTATCCGCAAACTGAAAATGTATCCACGTGTCATCTAAAGGAACACCCATTTGCCCGCTGGTGTATATGTATTCAAATATCGTATAAAATAAATATGTTCCTATACAAGCTGAAGTAATATAAATGTAATTCTTAACTGTAAGTGTGCTCATTAAATTGAACTTCCTCAAGCAGGAGTCTGAGAAGAAGGATTTTATTTTAAATTTTACTCTTAAATGAAAAGAGCGAATCACTCCGCTCTTTCTAACTGCTAACTGCTAACTGCTAACTGCTTTTTAAAACACCGCCTGCTCTTCATAAACTCCAAATACTTCTTTCAGCTCTGCGCACATTTCACCAAGTGTTACATACTTTCTTGCGCAATCAAGAACAACAGGCATTAGATTAGTTCCGTCAGCAGCAGCTTTATTCAAAGCTTTCAAAGCATTCTTAACATCTTCCTGATTTCGTGAAGCTTTCAATTCTTTTAATCTTTTAACCTGTTTCTCTTCAACTTCTTTTGATATCTGTAAAATCGGAATATCGATAACTTCATCTTCTTCTACAAAATCATTTATTCCCACTACAATCTTTTCTTTCTTATCTAATTCTAACTGATATTTATATGCTGCATCTGCAATTTCTCTCTGGAAAAATCCGTTTTCGATGCAGGGAATCACGCCGCCCTGCGAATCAATAAGATCAAAATATCTTTCGGCTTCAGCTTCAATGTCGTCAGTAAGTTTTTCAACATAATAACTTCCGCCAAGCGGATCTGCGACATTGATCACACCGTGTTCATAAGCAATTATCTGCTGAGTTCTCAATGCGATCTTTACGGCTTTGTCAGAAGGTAAAGCAAGTGTTTCGTCCATTGAGTTTGTATGAAGACTTTGCGTTCCGCCGAGAACTCCCGCAAGTGCTTCGATGGCTGTTCTGACAATATTATTCTCCGGCTGCTGTGCAGTCAATGAACATCCCGCAGTCTGTGTGTGAAATCTCAACTGCCACGACTTTGGATTCTTTGCACCGTATTTGTTTTTCATTCTCTTTGCATAAATTCTTCTTGCTGCTCTGAACTTAGCTATCTCTTCAAAAAAGTCTAAATGCGAATTAAAGAAATGCGAGATTCTTGGAGCAAATTCATCTACATCCATTCCTCTTTCAATTCCTGCTTCGATATATGCAAAACCATCTGCTAAAGTGAAAGCAAGTTCCTGAGCTGCTGTCGAACCCGCTTCTCTGATGTGATAACCGCTTACACTGACAGGATTGAATTTCGGAACTTCCTTAGTTGAATATTCGATCATATCGGTGATAATTCTCATCGATGCTTTCGGCGGATAAATATATTCTTTCTGCGCAATGTATTCTTTTAAAATGTCGTTCTGAAGTGTTCCCTGAAGTTTGCTGAACGGAACTCCCTGCTTTTCTGCTACGGCTAAGTAGAATGCATAAACCATTATTGCAGGCGAATTAATTGTCATCGATGTCGAGACTTTGTCCAAAGGAATTCCGTCGAATAAAATTTCCATATCCTGTAAAGAAGAAATTGCAACTCCGCAAATCCCGACTTCACCTTCGGAAATTTCAGCATCAGCATCCCAGCCCATTAATGTCGGCATATCAAAAGCTGTTGACAATCCTGTTTGTCCGTGAGCAAGCAAATACTTGAATCTCTGATTGGTATCTTCCGGAGTTCCGAATCCTGCAAATTGTCTCATCGTCCATAATTTCCCCCGGTACATATTATGATGAATTCCTCTTGTGTAAGGATATTCTCCCGGGTAGCCGACTTCATTGTAATAATTTGCGTCTTTGACATCTTCAGGAGTGTAAGCGATATCAAGTTCTCTTCCGCTGAGAGATGTGAACTTCATACCGTTTGTTTTAATTTTTTGGGCAGCTTCAAGCCATTCAGCTTTAGAAGCGCTTTTTTTCGGTTCAGAGTTATTTTTCATTTAGATTGAATTTTTTATTGTTGCAAATATAGAATAATTAGAAAGGAAAATGAATTCAGAAAGGAGAGTCAGGAAAGTTTTCAGAAAGATTCTTTTGAAATAAATTATTTATTTAGAATTTATACTAAATAAAAAGGTGTCAATAAAATTATTGACACCTTTTATAATACTATGATTAAATGGAAATTACTTCTTTCCTCCCAGCAATCCGCCGAGCATATCCATAAGTCCGCCACCTGCTCCCGGAGTATTCTGATCTTTCCCGGAAAACAAACCAACTACATCATCCAGTACGCTTCCGTCACCATTCTGATCTAGGAATGAAGCAAATCCTGCAGAACCTTCCGGATTGTCATTCTTATTTTTTGCAAGGTATCCCATTATAAGAGGAGCAACGATTGGAATTATCTTCATTGCTGTTCCGGCATCAAGATTAAAATTCTTTGTTAAAACATCTGTAACCTGTGAACCGGAATTTCCAAGCAATCCGCCGAGATTAGTATCAAAGTTATCCTTTTTTACAGCTTCA
>DAIPYE010000017.1:20949-28437 GCA_036782915.1 Bacteroidota bacterium
AATATTCGGGTCGCCGTATTTATTCAGAATATGATCCACTCTTTCCTGCCCGCCGTTATTTGCGCTTTGATTTTTTAAGCCGCCTAGAATCATCGGCGCAATTACCGGGATTGCAGCCATTATGATTTTTGGATCAATACCAAGTGAATTTCCGATTTTATCGGCAGTCCCACCACCTAAATTTCCCAGTAAATCACTTATGAAATCTGACATTTTTTAACTCCTTTGTTTTTTTATTTTATGAAATATAATTATTTTTATTTTTTGAAATTTAGTTAAATAATTCTAATAAAGTAATTTACTTATTTGAATTGTTTGAATTTTCTGTCTTTCTTAAATCCATAATTATATCGTAAGGCATCGGATACCCGTCCTCAAACTTTAAATAAGCAACATGTAAATGTGTCTTCCCATCTTTTAAAATTGCCTTCCTTCCTGTACGTCCGACTTCACCAATCTTTTCACCATTAACAACTATATCACCTGGCTTTACATTGACCTGTGATAAATGCGAGTAATAAAATAATCCGTTATTAGTAACATCAAAAATCTTAACATACTTTCCTCCGCGAAGCAATGAACCCGGAGCCCATGTAGTATCTGTCGCAACTACAACTCCTCCCGACATACTTACAACATCTACCGGTTTTAAAGTAGAATCATCCAAAAGATCTTTATTCACATCAAGTATCATAATATCGTGTGCCGGATGTCCTTTGGTATTACTTCCCTGAAAATAATCATAGCCGGTATCTTTGTAATCATTTCCGGAATCACGAAAATAAATTGAAGTGTAATTTGAAAGTGGGAATGACCAGTTGTCTTTATTTATTTGAACTCCCTTTTGTTGACGGAAATATTTGCGGATCTCCGGCTCGTATGCAATCATTAAATCCGATGCATCATCGGGATCAATCGTAGAATTTACAATCATTGAATCAAGAATATCCCATTTGTCGCAAATATTATTTGATTGAGAAAATGAATTTTGAGATAATAGAATTGCAAAAATTACAAAGAATGTTTTTTTAAACATATTTAAATAATATTCCAAAAATTTTAACTGCCTGACTGCCTAATTGCCTAACTGCTTAAATTATTTCTTCGCCATCATATTCAATGCACTTCCGTTCTTAAACCATCCGATCTGCTGATCGTTAAAAGTCTGATTCAGCATAATGCTCTCAGTGCTCCCGTCAGAATGTGCCAATGTCATTTTAACCTGTTTACCCGGAGTCAAATCTTTAACATCTAGATCTATTTTATCATCTTCTCTGATTTTATCATAGTCAGCAGGATTTGCGAAAGTCAGCGGAAGCATTCCCTGTTTCTTCAGATTTGTTTCGTGAATTCTCGCAAAAGATTTTACAATGATAGCTTTCCCGCCAAGGAATCTCGGCTCCATTGCTGCGTGTTCACGAGATGAACCTTCACCGTAATTCTCTTCTCCTATCACAACCCATCCTATTTTCTTATCTTTATACTGACGCGCAACTCTCGGAACTTCCTGATATTCTCCGTTCAGTAAATTCTTAACTGCATTAACTTTGTCATTATAACTATTCACTGCACCGATGAACATATTATTGGAAATGTTATCTAAGTGTCCTCTGTATTTCAGCCATGGTCCCGCCATTGAAATATGATCCGTTGTGCATTTTCCTTTTGCCTTAAGTAAAACATTCAAGCCGGAATAATCTTTTATTAGATCCGGCATTTTAAACGGCTCGAGTTTTTCAAGTCTCTGACTTTCCGGATTGACAATAACATCAACTTTCGATCCGTCTTCAAGCGGCGCAATAAATCCTTCTTCGCCTTTTAAAAATCCATGTTCGGGTAATTCATTTCCTGTCGGCGTATCAAGTTTTACAGATTCACCTTTTTCATTTTTTAAAGTATCAGTTAAAGGATTGAATGTCAGACTTCCCGCAAGAGATAGCGCGGTAACAATTTCCGGTGAAGCCACAAAGGAATGTGTCGCGGAATTTCCGTCATTTCTTTTTGAGAAGTTTCTGTTGTATGAAGTTAAAATGGAATTCTTTTCTCCTTCTTTCACATCGTGACGCTTCCACTGACCAATGCACGGTCCGCAGGCATTTGCAAGGACAAGTCCTCCTACTTTTTCAAATGTCTCAAGTTGTCCGTCCCGCTTGATCGTAGCGAAGATCTGCTCTGAGCCGGGTGTAATTGTAAATTCTGATTTTACTTTAAATCCTTTTGCAATAGCCTGTTTCGCAACTGAAGCTGCGCGTTCCATATCTTCATAAGATGAATTTGTACAGCTTCCGATCAATCCGACTTTCAATTCTTCAGGATAACCATTCTCCAATACTGCATCTTTAAATTTCGAGATCGGCCATGCAAGATCGGGAGTATAAGGTCCATTAACGAGGTTCGAGTTCTGATAAATTAATTTTAATTATCTCATCATAATATTTTTCACTACCATCATCAGCTATTAGATATGTTTTTAATTCATTTGCAAGAATTCCTATCTCTTCGCGTTCTGTAGCTTTTAAATAGGCAAACATTCTTTCATCGTAAGGGAAGAGGGAAGTGGTCGCACCGATCTCAGCTCCCATATTGCAGATCGTGCCTTTCCCTGTACAGGAAATTGAAGCAGTCCCGTCTCCGAAATATTCTATGATCGCTCCTGTGCCGCCTTTCACAGTAAGAATTCCCGCTAATTTTAAAATAACATCTTTCGGAGAAGTCCATCCGGATAATTTTCCTGTTAATTTTACACCGATAATTTTTGGAAATTTCAATTCCCAGGGCATTCCTGCCATAACATCAACTGCATCCGCGCCTCCAACACCAATTGCGATCATTCCCAGTCCGCCTGCGTTTGGAGTGTGAGAATCCGTTCCTATCATCATTCCTCCCGGGAATGCATAATTTTCCAACACGACCTGGTGAATAATTCCCGCACCCGGTTTCCAGAATCCCAGACCGTATTTGTTTGAAACGCTGGAAAGAAATTCATAAACTTCTTTATTGTCGCCGTAAGCTCTCAGCAGATCATTCTTCGCTCCGACTTCCGCTTCTATAAGGTGATCACAGTGGACAGTGGAGGGAACTGCAACTTTCGGAATTCCCGCTGACATAAACTGAAGCAAAGCCATTTGCGCTGTCGCATCCTGCATCGCAACTCTGTCGGGTTTAAAATCCGTAAAATCTTTTCCTCTTTCGTAAGGTTTATCCGGCTTGTTCCATAGATGAGTGTAAAGTACTTTTTCTGTGTAAGTCATCGGACGGTTCAATAACTTTTTTGCTTCATCAACTTTTGATTTAAAGTTTGAATAAACAGTTTTGATTAAGTCTAAATCGAATATCATTTTTATTTTATATTTTATTTAATTAATTATATTTCTCTGATTCGAATTTTATTGTGTGTTAATGTGATAAATCTATGTTTAGGATCTACTAAAATATCTTTTAATAAATTTACAACATTTTCTTCCATTATCTTATAATCTTTTACATTTTTATATCTCAATAATATTACTGTAAGTTCTTTGATATTGTGAGAAAATACCCATTCACCAAAATCTTTATCTTCAGTAATTAATATTCCATTCTTTATTTTGGCTATATCAATAACTTCTTTATCAGATATACCTTCAAAGCTTTCTTTTATTGAAATTATTTCATAACCTGAATTTCTCAACTTTGCAATTTAACTGAAATTAATATTTTCATCAGCAATAATCATTAAGTTTCAATTATTTCTTCCTTCGAAATTACAGAAGCAGCATATTCAATTGCAGCTAAAATATCTTCATTGGTCAAGTGATCATACGATTTAATAATCTCGTCATTTGAAAACCCCGAAGCAAGTTTTGTTAAAATTAACTCAACTGTAATCCTGGTTCCTTTAATTACAGGTTTTCCCAGCATAATTCCGGGATTGCTTTCGATTCTGCTTATTAAGTTCATTTTTAGAAATATTTATTTTGTAAAATAATTTTTTATTTCAATAATATCATTCTCATTGTTTAATCAAAACTCTCCATCAATTATTCCACTTTTGACATTAGAAAATTTAACATCATTTATTCTAATGCAGTGCTCAAATTTGAAACAGACTCATTTTAGAAAATTAATATTTATGCCAAAAATTAATATTACTAAAATTATTATTTTCAGGATCTAAAAAAAATAATAAATTAAAAATAAACTAATTCTTATAAATCAAATTCTCATCTTTCAGCAATTCCATTCCTTTGAACTTTAATAAGAGTTGCGCCACTGTCACAACATCTTTCTGACAATATGTTTTTATTCGTTCAATATCTTTATCTTTCCAGTAAACACTCCAAACCTGACTTCCGTCAATGTCACCTTTCGGCGATTCAATTCCAAATACTGCGGCAAGCAGATTAAGCGAAGTAAAACTTTTGAAATCACCGAACTTCCACAGATCCATTGTATCAAGATGATAAACTTCCCATGGCTTTTTACCGGCGTTGTCAAGTAATTTCGGGATTTGAATTCCGTTTATAAGACATCTTCTTGCAATATACGGAAAATCAAATTCCTTTGAATTATGTCCGCAAAGTATAAAATCTTTTGAATTTATAAGTTCAGAAAATTCAATAAGCAAAGATTTTTCATCATCGCCATAAAAGGATTTTAAATGAAATGAATATTCATCATTCTTATAATTAAAAACCCCGACTGAAATGCAGATAATTTTTCCAAACTCGGAATATATCCCTGCGCGGTCATAAATATCAGCGGCAGTTACTCCGTCTTTTATATGAGTATTCATTTTCTTAGACCATAGCTTCTGCCAGGTTTCCTCCAATTGATCATAAGATGAATACTGCGGCACTGTTTCAATATCCAGAACTAATACATTTTTTAAATCAATATTTTCAAGCATAATAGTAAATTAAGAAAATTTAAAATTTGTCCATTGAAGAGCAGGAGAATATCAAATTTCAAGAAGTGCATTCAATTCTTTCACATCATCAAGGGGAAGACTGCACTGATAATTCTCACAAACATAAACTTCATCTTTCTTTCCTTCGCTTATAATATTTGAAATGAAGGGTGAAATTTCTTTCAGTTCTTCTGAAGCATGAAGAATAACTCTGTTTGGAATATAAGTCTCATAAACTGAATTTATAAGCTCTTTTAGCTTCTTACTCTCTAAATTACCCGAAAAAATAATTTCCTTCGGCGAATTCAGATACAGACTCATCGCGCACAGCATTTGCGGACTTGAGAAAGGCATTCGCTTCAGATCATAAACAAATAACTTCAGACTGTTCTCAGCTTTTTCGATTAGCTCTTTATTGTCAGTCATAAATCCGAGCCGAAGTAAATTCATTATCTGAATTGAATTTCCTGAGGGCTCTGCTCCGTCATAAATATCCTTTGTTTTCAGTATAATATCATTTTCGCCTTTTGTCACATCAAAAAATCCGGCAGAGTCATTGTCATAAAATTTTTCTAAAGTCAGAGAATTAAGTTCAATTGCAAACTCAAGATATTTAATCTCAAAACAAGCTTCATAAAGATCAATTAGTCCCCCAATTAAATACGCATAGTCTTCCAGTGTTCCGTCGAATCTTGACTCACCGTCACGATACCTGTGAAGCAAAATTTTGTTTTCTTTGTTATAAAGTTTCTCAGAAATAAACTCAACCGTGTTTATCGCATTTTCTAAATACAAATTATTACGGGTAACCTGATACATTTTTGCAAGAGCTGAGATCATAAGCCCATTCCACGAAGTTAATATCTTATCATCTAAGTGCGGCTTCGGTCTTAAATTTCTTGCAGCTAAAAGTTTTGCTCTTGAATCATCTATTATCTCAGCAATTTCTTCCGGAGTCTTTTCAAATTTCTTTGAAGTTTCATAAATATCGTTTGCAATGAAAAGAACATTCTTCTTTCCGAAAACTTCATGCGGATCATTTAGCGTGTTTCCCATTATCTCAATTCCGAAAAAGAAATTGAAAATTTTTACATCCTCTGCGCTCAGAATATTTTCAATTTCGGATTTCTCCCATAAATTATATGCGCCTTCGGCTTTGACAGTCGGCTCGTTTATGTCAATTACACTTTCCGCATCTTCAGCGGAGTAAAATCCTCCGCCGGGATGCTTCAGATTTTCCAGAACGTACATTGCCGTATCTTCCGCAACAAACAGGAAAAATTTATTTTTAGTTGTAAGATAAGCATTGACATAGGTTGAAATAAGCTGTGCCTGATCATAAAGCATCTTTTCAAAATGCGGTACACGCCAGATATTGTCAACAGAGTAGCGGTGAAATCCTCCTGACAAATGATCATACATTCCGCCTTCATACATTTTTTTCAAAGTGAAAGTAACCATATCAATTTCTGTAAATTCTTTTGTATGATAATATTGATCAAGAAGAAAATTGAAAACTACAGGTCTTGGAAATTTATTACCCGAACCAAACCCGCCATATTCAGCATCGTAAATTTTTGTGATCGTCGCAATTGCATTTTCGAAAAGTTCAGTGTTTAATCCAATGTCTGTTTCAGAACTGATCTTGTTTTCGATAATATTCTGAAGCTGCGAAACAATTTTATCTCCGCTTTCGATAACATCTTTCTCTTTATTCACCCATACTTCATGGATCTGAGTAATGACATCTTCAAAACCCGAACGACCGTATTTTGCTTTCGGCGGTATGTATCTTGCGCCGTAAAATGGTTTCAGTTCGGGAGTGAGAAACATACTCATCGGCCATCCGCCTGCGCCTGTCATCGACTGCAGTGCAGTCATATAAACCCTGTCAACGTCAGGTCTTTCTTCGCGGTCAACCTTTATATTGACAAAATATTCATTCATTAATTTCGCTATTTCTTCATTCTCAAAAACTTCACGTTCCATCACATGACACCAGTAACAGGTTGAGTATCCGATAGAAAGAAATATCGGCTTATTTTCTTTTTTGGCAAAAGCGAAAGTTTCTTCATTCCATGGATTCCAGTCAACGGGATTGTGAGCATGCTGGAGGAGATATGGAGATTTTTCCCCGATAAGTTTATTTGATTTCATAAATAGAATTTACGAAAATTGGATTTCTTTTGAAGTGGGATTTTTTGGGTACATTGGAATTTTACTGTATAGGAAAATAGAGTAAAATCTAAAAGTTAATACTGTAATAGAAAGTTTGTTATTGATTTTAAGAGGGGTAAAAGTTCTTTAAAATTAAATTGATAGGAAAACAAGTTATGTATAATTACATGGCGTATTCCTTCGCAAATTTCAGCGCTTCTTCTTCATTTGTAAACCAGTGTGATGATTTCTTAATTTTAAAAAACAGAAATTTTTTATAAATATATACAATCCACATTCCCGGATCAGATAACCTGTTAACTAATTCCACTGACTGATTATCCTTATCCGATATAACTTTTATTAAGTCTTTCATCTTATTGATTTAATGTGATTTAATTTAAGTATGCCAATGTAACTTTTTATTTTCTCAGGATAAATTT
>DAIPYE010000018.1:0-28336 GCA_036782915.1 Bacteroidota bacterium
AAAAAAGCTGATCTTAGAAAATTGTGTTACTTCAAAAATTGAATTGATGAAATTGAAAGAAGCTGCCGGATACGTTCTTGCAGAATCTGTTAAATCATTGTCAGATTCACCTCCTTTTGATCAGTCAGCGATGGACGGTTATGCATTTGCATTTGAAAGCGTCAGGGATCAGAAAACTCTGAATGTAAAAGGAGAAATTCAGGCAGGTAGTTTTTCAACAGATATTTTGAAAACGGGAGAAACAGTCAGAATTTTTACAGGTGCTCCCCTTCCGCCTGGAGCTGATACAGTTGTAATGCAGGAAAAAATTTTATCGGCAAATAATTCTATCACAATAAATGATGAACAGCTTATAAAAGGGAGAAATGTCAGGAAGAAAGGTTCACAAACTAAAAAAGGCGAAACTGTTGTTGAGAAAGGTCAGTTGCTTACTCCGGCTGGTATTTCTTTTCTGGCAGGGCTCGGTATCAGCGAAGTAAAAGTTTTTTCAAATCCTTCCATAAGCATAATTGTAACAGGCAAAGAATTAACAGTACCGGGAAATGAATTATCCGGAGGCAAAATATTTGAATCAAATTCTTACGGACTTGTTGCGGGAATAAATCAAATTGGAATTTCAAATGTATCAATGGAAACAGTTGATGACAATGAAGCTGAAATTATAAATAGTGTTACCGGAAAGTTACAATCAGATATTATTATTCTGACAGGAGGAGTTTCAGTCGGAGATTATGATCTTGTTCCTTTTGCGTTAGAGAAGTGCGGAGTAAAAAAAATTTTTCACAAAGTCAGACAAAAACCCGGTAAACCTTTTTATTTCGGGAAACTTAATGAAACACTTGTTTTCGCATTGCCGGGAAATCCGGCTGCAGTGATGAGTTGTTTTTATGAATTTATTGTTCCGGCTGTCAGCAAATATACCCTAAAAAATTATTTCAGAAAAC
Source organism: Bacteroidota bacterium (assembly GCA_036782915.1). Classification (GTDB taxonomy): domain Bacteria; phylum Bacteroidota; class Ignavibacteria; order Tepidaquicellales; family Tepidaquicellaceae; genus JAEUSI01. The sequence goes on from DAIPYE010000018.1 coordinate 945, forward strand.
TTACTCTGCCTCTTGCTGAAGATTATCATAAGAAATCCGGACTTACATTTTTTCTGAAAGGTAAAACAGAAGATCAGAGTGTAGCAATTTTGAAAAACCAGGAAAGTTATATGATGAATTCTTTTGCGGTTGCAGATTGTCTTGTGGAAATAGAAGAAGAAATTGAGTTTATAAAAAAAGGTGATCCGGTGAATGTCAGTATGATCATTTAGTTATACCGGTTAAATCAGATTGTAGAGATCAGCAGATTTATGTAAACCATTTAAATAATAAAACTTTGACAGACTGGCAAATTTTGTTTTATGTGTTATTATTTATTGTTGCGTTTCTCTATGCTTCTGTAGGTCACGGAGGAGCCAGTGGTTATCTTGCGCTGATGGCTGTTTTTTCATACACTGCAGCAGTAATGAGACCAACAGCTCTGATCCTGAATTTATTTGTATCCGCAGTAGCATTTTTTCAATATTACAGAAGCGGTTATTTCAGATGGAATTTATTCTGGCCATTTGCAATTGCTTCTGTCCCGGCGGCATTTATTGGAGGAATGATCACAATTGATGAAGGAATTTATAAAAAGATACTTGCTGTATTTTTATTAATTTCTGTTGTGAGGCTGATTGGTTTAAATTTCCAAACTTCTTATATTTTAAAAAAACAAAATCTATTAGCATCTATTCTAATTGGAATGTTAATCGGGTTTTTATCTGGTATGATAGGAATCGGCGGCGGAATTATTTTAAGTCCGCTGTTACTTTTATTTCACTGGGCTGATATGAAAGAGACAGCGGCAGTCTCAGCATTATTTATTTTTGTGAATTCAGCCGCAGGACTTGCTGGGCTTTTATATGACAAATTCAATTTTGATCTTTCTTTGCTGCCTTTGATTATAATTGCATTCGCAGGCGGATCAGCAGGAGCTTATCTCGGCGCGAATAAATTTAAGATATCCGGATTGAGATATATCTTGTCGGGAGTTCTTGTTATAGCGGCGGTCAAGTTACTTTTTACATAAATTATGGATAGAGAAAAAATTAACGGATACATCCTCGCCGGAGGTAAAAGTTCGAGAATGGGAATTGACAAAGGATCAATGCTTTTTCAAAATAAACCAATCATAGAATATATAATAGATCAGCTTCAGCCGGCAGCGAGTAAGGTTGTTATTGTTTCAAATAATTCAAATAAAACAAAGTATGAAAAATTTGGAATAGAAGTTATTGAAGATGAGATAAAAGATTCAGGACCTGCTGGAGGAATATACACTGCATTGAATCATTCTGATACAGAAATGAATTTTATTGTAAGCTGTGACATGCCGTTTATTAAAACCAATGCTGTTCGTTACGTGATTGAAAACACTGAAGATTTTCAAATTACATTACCGGTTCACGGCGAAAATATTGAAACATTATTTGGTGTTTACGGAACAAATTGCAGATCAAAATGGCACGAACTTATAAATCAGAAAAATTTAAAACTTCAGGAAATGGTGCTAAACTTTAAATTGAATAAAGTAAATGTTGATAATAATGAATTGTTTACAGAATCAATTTTTATGAATATTAACGATAAGAATGATTTTGAGAAAGCATATAACTTAATACAAAATGGAAATTAATATTCTGGCATTCGGGCAGATAGCTGAGATCACGGGAAAGCAAAGTTGGAAAATAAGTGGAGTGAAAAATACAGATGAACTAAAGAGAAAGCTTGAAGAAGAATTTCCGGGATTTCAAAAAATCAATTATTCAATTGCAGTAAATAAAATTGTCATACAGGAAAACACAGAGCTGAATCCGGGAGATGTCGCAGCACTGCTTCCGCCTTTTTCCGGAGGATAGAAAATTTAAATGAATACATCGGATAAATACAAAAAATATGAAAAACAGATTCTTCTCAGAGAATTTGGCGAAGCCGGTCAGAAAAAATTAAATAAAGCAAAAGTTCTGATAATTGGCGCAGGAGGACTTGGTTGTCCGGCTTTGCAATATCTCGCTGCTGCCGGAGTCGGAAATATAGGAATTGCAGATTTTGATGTAATTGAAATTTCAAATCTTCATCGTCAGATATTGTTTACTGTAAATGATATTGGAAAATCAAAAGCAGAAACCGCAGCTTCAAAACTTAAAGAATTGAATCCCGATATCCGGATTGATAGATACAATTTCAGGATAACAAATAAAAATGCGCTTGAGATAATTGCAAAATATGATTTAGTGATCGATGGTTCGGATAATTTTAATACAAGATATATGATAAACGATGTCTGTGTATTACTTGGAAAACCTTTGATTTATGGTGCTGTATCAGGATTTGAAGGACAGGCGGGAGTATTTAATCTTTCAGATGAAATAAATAATTTTAAAACAAACTATCGTGATCTATTTCCTAATCCTCCGGAAACTGCTTCGGAATTTTCCTGTAATGAATCAGGTGTGCTTGGAATTTTGCCGGGAATGATAGGGATTATGCAGGCAACAGAAGCAATTAAAATTATAACAGGAATCGGAATTCCTTTAAAGAACAGGATCATTTCTTTCAATGCTTTGAGTAATTCATATCATGAATTTCAGATCACTACAAATGTAAAGTCAAAGGAATCAATGCCGCAAAGTGAATCTGAATTTTTTAATTTCAATTACGACTGGTTTTGTAATAAAGACCAAAGTAATTCAGAAATAAATGCAGAAGAGTTTGATATGTTACGAGCGAAAGAGGATATTACAATTATAGATGTAAGAGAGAAAAATGAATTACCGGAAGTGAATGAATTTTCTTACCGGCAATTTTCTTTGAGTGAATTAGAAAATTCCCAGGTAAATTTTTCAAAAGATAAAAAGATAGTTTTATTTTGCAATACAGGAAGCAGAAGTCTGAAAGCAATTAAAATTTTAAAAGATAAAATTTCTGATGCAGAAGCATACAGTTTAAAAGGCGGGATTGAAGCCTGGAAAAGAAATCATAAAAATAATTCCGATGAGTGAAAGGAAAATCAAAAAAGTATTTACGGAAGGGTCAATTACACCGACATTCATAAGTGAATCGATTGCAAAGCACAGTTCGAAAAAAGAGATCGGCGCGCACAGCATTTTTCTCGGGCAGGTTCGAAATGATAAAATTAATATGAAAGGGGTTGTTGCGATCGAGTATTCAGCATACGAGGAAATGGCGGAAGATAAATTTCAGGAGATCCGTGAAGATGCATTTGAAAAATTTCCTCTGACCTGTATGCATATTTATCACAGTCTTGGAATTGTAAAAGCCGGTGAGATCAGTTTATTTGTTTTTACGTCATCTGTTCACCGTAAGGATGCAATTGAAGCATGCAGCTATATTGTAAACAGGATCAAGGAAGAAGCGCCTGTCTGGGGCAAAGAAATATTTGAAGATGAAAGTTTTAAATGGAAGGAAAATAATTATTATTAACTTCTTACGGATCCTTCCAACACGTTTGCTTCTGAATTTGGATTCAATTCCGGTTAACCTTCTTTCTTTTGAACGTCCAAAAGAAAGAAACAAAGAAAAGTCGCCCGCTGATGAAAAAATGTCTATATTTTAGTTTGAAAGCTAAAAAATTTTAATGACACACATTAAATTGAAGTATTATCATTAAATAATGTAAAATTTTTTCGACGCTTTCCAACTAAAATTCTTAACGCCATTTTTTCATAGGCGGGCTCGCCTCGCGGAGCGGGTTGTTTTAGAAATGATAAATTTTCTATTATATTTATACATAAATGATATTTTATTTATTGAACTTCTTTAGTCACATCACAAATTAATATGGTTGATATTACAAAAAAAATAAAAACACATCGGGAGGCAATAGCGCAGGCAATTGTAAAGGTAAGCAGACAGGAAACAATAGATGCTTTAAAAAATAAAACTGTGCCTAAAGGTGATGTGCTGGAAGCAGCACGTGTAGCAGGTTTATTCGGAATAAAAAGAACAAGTGACATGATCCCTGATTGTCATCCTTTACCGGTAGAGTTTTCTAAAATCAGTTTTACTATCGAAAATCTGGAAATAAAAATAGAAGCTGAAGTTCACACTGTATATAAAACCGGCGTTGAAGTAGAAGCAATGCACGGCGCATCGGTAGCAGCTCTCACTATTTACGATATGCTAAAACCAATTGATAAGGAAATTGAGATCACTGGATTAAAGCTGATGAATAAGAAAGGCGGTAAATCGCAATACTCTCAATATAAAGACAAATTAAACCGAAGTATTAAAACTGCAGTGATAGTTTGTTCGGACAGTATTTCGGCAGGAAAGAAACAGGACTTTGCCGGTAAAACAATTATAAGCAAGCTGGAGAAATTTGAAATTACTGTAGAAGATTACAGCGTCATTCCTGATGAAGTTATATCAATTCAGGAAAAAGTATTAAAGCTTTATGAATTAAAAACAGATCTGATCATTCTCACAGGCGGAACTGGATTATCAAAACGAGATGTAACACCGGAAGCGATACGGCCTTTACTTGACCGTGAGATTCCCGGGATAGCAGAAGCTGCAAGAAATTTCGGGCAGGAGCAAATGCCTTATGCGATGCTTTCGAGAAGTCTCGCCGGATTAAAAGGGAACACACTTATACTTGCATTGCCGGGCTCGACACGCGGAGCGGCTGAAAGCATGGATGCTTTGTTTCCATACATTCTTCACATTTTTAAAGTAATGGAAAATGAACCTCACGAAGGATAATAAATTTCAAAAAACATTTTAAATAAAAAAATCATGAAAATTCAAATTAACACAGACAACAAAATAAAGGGAAGCATAAAACTTCAGGATAATTTAATTCCTGAAATAACAGAAGAGCTGAGCAGATACAGTGAGCAGATAACAAGAGTGGAAATTCATCTGTCCGATGAAAAAGGAAGCAAGGGTGGAGTGAAAGATAAAAAGTGCGTTATAGAAGTTCGACTTGCCGGCAGACAGCCGGTTGCAGTTACGAATAAAGCAGATACAGTTGAGCTTGCAGTTTCCGGAGCAATGAAAAAGCTGAAGAATTCTCTAAATAAAATTTTCGGAAAGCTGAAGAATTATTAAGAATAACGTAATCAGCAAATATTTGAATAATTATTTTTAAAATATACAGGAAAGGCAGATTGTGAAAATTAGCATAAAAGACGGAAGCAATTATTTTAAAGGACTTTTATTACTTATAAGTAAGGATCGGAAGATAAAAGACCCTGAGATTCAACTGATGAAACACATCGGCAAAGCTTTGGGATTTGAACGTGAGTTTTGTGAAAATGCAATTCATGAAATTTTAGAGAACAAATTCATAATTGATGATACACCGAAATTTTCAACAAAAGAACTTGCAGTCATGTTTATAAAAGACGGTCTTGCAATAGCAAATTCCGATACTGAGATACATCTTGCCGAAGAAGAATGGCTGCGATCTGCAGCGGAACATAACGGTTTGGATTTAAACTGGTTTCAGCTTGAAAAGAAATTTGCTGAAAACAGACATCATCTTCCTTCAAAAATGGAAGTTGATAGTTTAATAGTTGAGTATTGAAGATGCAGTTTATTTCGATTGATCTCAAATAGAATCCCGCATTACAAATACATGTTCGCATTTGAACAGATTCATAAGCATTGGTAAATAATAAATACAAACAGCAGTGAAAAAATTTAATTATGATATATTTAAAATTATAACTAAGGCAAAGAATAATTTAAAATCTAACGATTAAATTATGAACGGAATTATTCACCATATTGAAATATATGTTTCAGATTTAAACAGAACTATTTTATTCTGGGAGTGGCTTCTTACGAAGAAATTTACTTATGAAATATTTCAAAAGTGGGACAGCGGGATCAGTTTTAAACTGGGAGATACATACATAGTATTTGTTCAGACAGAAAAAATATATTTAAACAATCCATACAACAGAAAAAACACCGGACTGAATCATCTGGCATTTCATTGCAGTTCAGGAGAATTTGTTGATGCTCTGACAGAAGAGTTAAAAGAAAAAAACATTAACATACTATACGCTGACAAACATCCGTATGCGGGCGGAGAAAATTACTATGCGGTATTTTTTGAAGATCCTGACCGGATAAAAGTGGAGGTGGTTGCGGATGTCGAATAAACCTCTTGACGGAATTTACTGACTTAATGAAATACGGGTTCAGCAAGGAAGTAACATTTTCCGCATCTTCTGCTTTTTTGATCAGGCAAAACTGATTGTTCTGACAAATGCTTTTCAGAAAAAAACTCAGAAGACACCAGGAAGTGAAATTGAAAAGCACTTAAAATTAAAATAGAATATGAAACAGAAAAATAACATGAAGTCACTCGATCAATTTGTTGATGTACAATATGGCAAGCAAGGTACTTCCAAACGTGATAAGTTTGAGAAAGGGTATGAAGCTTTTATACTTGGATATTTTTTACAGCAAGCCAGGCTTGAAAAGGGAATGACACAGGAAGAACTTGCTTTGAAATGCGGAACTAATAAAGGTTATATTTCCAAAATCGAGAACAACATTAAAGAAGTCCGTATTTCTACAATTCAGAAAATAGTTGAACTCGGACTTGGTGGACATTTGGAGCTATCGATTAAACTTTAAAACTTGTTTACACGAAGGAAATTTCACATTAGTTTACTTCATTAACTTTTACCCTCCTCCCAGCACAAATTTAGTAACTTACTCTTTCCCTTAAAATCAGTATTTTTGCTGAGAAAAAATTAAACCCCCAAAAAAATCAATTAATGAGTAATATTGAAGATATTAAAAAAGTAAAAGAGATCGAGAATAACGAATGGCTTGAGTCACTGGATTTCATTTATCAGAGTCAGGGTTCGGAAAGAGTAAGCGAATTACTGCGGAAACTGCAGATTCACGCTCAGGAACTTGGGATTAAAATTCCTTTTACAGCAAACACTCCTTATATAAACTCTATTCCGGCAGATAAGCAGCCGGTATATCCCGGCAGCCGTGAGATAGAAAGACGGATAAAAAGCATTTTAAGATGGAATGCAATGGCGATGGTTGTCCGCGCAAACCGTGAACTAGACGGGATCGGGGGGCACATTTCAACTTACGCCTCGGCAGCGACTTTGCTGGAAGTTGCATTCAATCATTTTTTCAGAGGGAAGGATGATCCAAGCGGAGGTGACATTATTTATTTTCAGGGACATGCTTCACCGGGAATTTATGCGCGTGCAATGCTTGAAGGAAGAATTTCCGAAGAGGATCTGAATAATTTCCGCAGAGAATTATCATCAAATAAAAGAGGACTTTCGTCTTATCCGCATCCTTGGCTTATGCCAAAATTCTGGGAATTCCCGACTGTTTCAATGGGACTGGGACCTATCATGGCAATATATCAGGCGAGATTCAGCAGATATCTCGAAGACAGAAAAATTTTAGACACATCAAAACAAAAAGTCTGGGCATTTCTCGGAGACGGTGAAACAGACGAACCGGAAACACTCGGCGCAATTACTCTCGCTTCGAGAGAAAATCTAGACAATTTAATATTTGTAATAAACTGTAATCTTCAGCGGCTTGACGGACCAGTCAGAGGAAACGGAAAGATCATACAGGAGCTGGAATCAATATTCCGAGGTGCAGGATGGAATGTTTTAAAAGTAATATGGGGAAGCGACTGGGATCCTTTGCTGGCAAAAGACAAAGACGGATTGCTGAAAGACAGAATGGATGAAGTTGTTGACGGACAATTCCAGAAATATACAGTTTCAACCGGAGATTTTATCAGAAAGGATTTTTTTGGTACAGATCCGAGATTACTTGAATTAGTAAGCAAATATTCCGACACACAATTACAAAAGCTTAACCGCGGCGGACATGATCCGGCGAAAATATACGCAGCATACAAAGAAGCATTTAATCATAAAGGATCACCAACTGTGATTCTTGCTCATACTATAAAAGGTTATGGACTGGGTGAAGCAGGTGAAGGAAAAAATATTACGCATTCACAGAAAAAATTAAACGAACAGGAATTAAGAGAGTTCAGAAGCAGATTCGGAATTCCTATCTCTGATGAAGATGTGAAGGAAACTCCGTTTTACAGACCTTCGGAAGAAAGTGAAGAGATAAAATATATGATGAACAGAAGGAAGGTGCTGGGAGGATTTGTTCCTAAAAGGGAAGTAAGATCTCAGCCGATAAAATTTAATTCAGATGAATTATATAAAGAGTTTTATGAAGGTACAGGAACAAGAGAAGTTGCAACAACAATGGCATTTGTACATTTGCTTTCCAAACTTTTAAAGGATAAAGATTTCGGAAAATATATTGTTCCGATAGTTCCGGACGAAGCGCGGACATTCGGAATGGAATCGCTTTTCAGACAGGTTGGAATTTATTCTCACGTTGGACAAATTTATGAACCAGTAGACAAAGACAGTTTACTTTTTTACAAAGAAGCAGAAAACGGACAGATCTTTGAAGAAGGAATTACGGAAGCCGGGTCTATGTCATCATTTATTGCAGCAGGAACATCTTATGCGACACACGGTGTGAATATGATACCGTTTTTTATTTTTTATTCAATGTTCGGAATGCAGCGGATCGGGGATCTTGTCTGGGCTGCCGCAGATTCAAGAACGAGAGGATTTCTTGTCGGCGGGACAGCAGGTCGTACAACTCTCAGCGGTGAAGGACTTCAGCATCAGGACGGAAACAGTCACATACTTGCATTGCCTGTTCCGAATTTAAAGTGTTATGATCCGGCGTTTGCTTATGAAATTGCAGTGATAATCAAAGATGGAATGAAAAGAATGTATGAAGATCAGGAAGATATATTTTATTATTTAACTGTGATGAATGAATCTTATGTTATGCCGCCAATGCCCGAAGGAGTCGGAGAAGGTATTTTAAAAGGAATTTACCGTTTTTCTAAATCAGAAAATAAAAAAAGTAATTTAAAAGCTCATTTATTTGGAAGCGGAACAATTCTGAATGAAGTTATAAAAGCTCAGAAGATACTGGAAGAAAAATACAATGTATCGGCAGATGTATGGAGTGTAACAAGTTATAAAGAATTGTATATGGATGCGATCAGCGTTGAGAGAGTGAATATGCTGAACCCGGAAAAGGAGCAACTGAAGCCATACATTACTAAAGTTCTGGAAAAAGAAACAGGAGTTTTCATTGCCGCTTCAGATTATATAAAAGCACTGCCGGCAACAATTGAGAAATGGATACCGGGTGATTTTTATTTTCTCGGAACGGACGGATTTGGAAGAAGTGACGGCAGAGTTCAGTTAAGAGAATTTTTTGAAGTTGATCACAGATACATAGTTATTGCAGCTTTGAATTCTTTAGTAAAGGAAAAGAAGTTCAAATCTTGTGAAGTTGATAAAGCAATAAAAGAATTAGGGCTGGATCAAAGCAAACCGGATCCGGTAATAGTATAGTCGCGAATTATTGATTTTTTTTTAACACAAAGCTCACAAAGTATTTGGAAAAAGATCACAAAGAATATTTTGTAAATATTTTATAAAACTTTGAGAACTTTTATTTTTCTTTGGGAACTTAGTGATAAAAAAGACACATTTTAAAATCATAAAGAAAATAAATTATTAAAATTCAATCATGTTAAAAGAAATCAAACTCCCGGAAGTTTCGGATAATGTAGAAAACGGAGATGTCATTAAAATTCTTGTGGCAGTAGGAGATAAAATAAAAGTTGATCAGCCGATAATCGAACTTGAGACAGATAAAGCAATGTTTGAAGTTCCGTCGTCAGAAGAAGGAACCGTGAAAGAGATCAATGTAAAAGAGGGTGAAAGTATTAAGATCGGCAGTGTGATATTAAAGATTGAAACTAACGGAGCAGAAAGTAAAAAGGATAGCAAAGTTGAAACTAAGGGAGATGTAAAAAAAGAAGCTGATCTTATTTCCGAAAAGAATACAGAAGTCGTAGTAAATAAAGTTGAAGATAAAAAAGTAACCGGTATTGAAAATGATCCTTCTCAGCTTATGTTAAGACCCGAAGATCCTGTTCCTTATAATGCCGGCGGAATTTCCGCTCCTGCGTCACCATCTGTCAGAAGGCTTGCTCGTGAACTTGGTATCGAAATAGATGAAGTAAAAGGTTCAGGAGTGGGAGGAAGAATAGACGAAGAAGATGTTAAGAAATTTGTAAAATCTAAAATGACCTCTGCTGAATCCGGAGTTTCAGTTTCAAATAAATCTTTACCGGATTTTAAAAAATGGGGTGAAGTTGAAATTCAACCGATGAGTAAGATCAGAGCTGTCACTGCAGCATCAATGAGTTATGCCTGGTCAACCATTCCGATGGTTACACAAAACGATAAAGCAGATATTACAAATCTTGAGGAATTCAGAAAGAAATATTCAAAAGAAGTTGAAAAGTCCGGTGGAAATTTAACAATTACTTCGATTCTTATAAAAGTCTGTTCGGCAGCATTGAATAAATTTCCGCAGTTCAATTCAAGTATTGATCTGAATAAAAAAGAAATAGTTTATAAAAAATATTTTAACATCGGAATTGCAGTTGATACTGACAGAGGGCTTCTTGTCCCTGTAATCAAGAACACAGATAAAAAATCTATTACAGAAATATCGGTAGAGCTTAATGAACTTGCAGAGAAAGCCCGAAACAGAAAAATCTCACTTGAAGAAATGGACGGGGGAAATTTCACGATTTCAAATCTCGGAGGAATTGGCGGAACAGGATTTAACCCTATTGTATATTCACCGCAGGTAGCAATTCTCGGTGTTTCGAGAGGAAGTAAGGAAGCTGTTTACATTGACAATGTGTTTGAACCGAGATTGATGCTTCCATTATCTTTAACTTATGATCACAGAATTATAGACGGAGCTGAGGCAGCAAGATTTCTCAGATGGATCGCTGAGTCGCTGGAAAATCCGATGAAGATGAATCTGTAATTTAAATAATTTTATGAGTTTTCAACACATAGAACAATAAATAATTAAAGATAGATCACAAAGAATATTTTTAAAACAATCATATTTCAAAAGCTTTGTGAACTTTTTTTTTCTTTGTGATCTTTGTGTTAAAAAACTAATCCGAAAAATCTTTATCCGATAATTTCCTCATAACTTTCTTTCCTGAAATTAACTTTTTTGTTTCAATCCTCTTTTCTTTCGAAGAAACAGAAGGTTTGGTTTTCTTTCTTATTTTTTCTTTTTTTAAAGCATTTTCAATTAACTCATAAAATCTTTTCTGCGCTTTCACTTTATTCATGAATTGAGATCTCTCAGTCTGAGCAATGATCTGCAGTATTCCGGTTTTATCAATTCTGTTCTGTAGTTTCAGTATAATTCTTTTCTTTTCATCATCATTCAGGATCTGAGAATTTACAACATCGAAATTTAGTTCGATCTTAGTCTCAACTTTATTTACATTTTGACCGCCCTTACCTCCGCTGCGGGAAGATTTAAATTCAAACTCACTCTCGAAATTTCTATTTGCTGTTTTCATATTTTTAATCTTTTTACTTCCACAAGCTGCTCGCCTCGCGGAGCGGTGGGCTTGGGAAAGAGGGTGGAAAATTCGTAATTCTTAATTCGTAATTTTTAACTATTTTTTTGGTCTGTAAATATGCGTGCTTTGTCCAAAAAACACTTCAGCAGATTCCATAAGAGTTTCTGATAAAGTCGGATGCGGGTGAATTGTTAATTTCAGATCAGTTGCATTTGCTCCCATTTCAACAGCAAGTACACCTTCAGCAATAAGATCACCAGCTCCTTGTCCGGCGATTCCGACTCCGAGAATTCTGTCAGTATCCGGATCGATAATTAATTTTGTCAGTCCGTCAGTTCTGCCAATTGTCATAGCTCTTCCGGATGCAGCCCACGGAAATTTCGCGACAGTTACTTTTCTGTCCTGTAATTTCGCATCTGCTTCTGTCAGCCCGCACCATGCAATTTCAGGATCTGTAAAGACAACTGCCGGAATTGCTTTCGGATTAAACTCTGCTTTATGTCCGGCTATTACTTCTACAGCAGTTCTTCCTTCGTGTGAAGCTTTGTGAGCAAGCATTGGTTCACCTGCTACATCGCCAATGGCAAATATATTATTCTCCGAAGTTCTTAACTGATTATCTACTTTAATGAAACCTTTTTCATCTGTTTCAACCTTTGTGTTTTCAAGCCCAAATCCTTTTGAATTAGGTTTTCTGCCGATAGAGATCAAAACTTTATCAAATATTTTTTCTGATCTGACCTTATCTTTGTCTTCGAAAGTTACTTTAATTCCATCTTTGACTTCTTTCAGCTCAATGACTTTTGTACTTACAAGAATTGATTCGAATAAACTGCTGATTCGTTTTGACAAAACCGAAACAAGATCCTTATCTGCTCCATTAAGTATTCCCGGAAGCATTTCTGCAACTGTGATCTTAGTTCCTAAAGTTGCATACACTGTTCCGAGCTCAAGTCCGATATAACCACCGCCGATGATAAGCATTGTTTTCGGAATGTCGCTTATCTCAAGCGCTGAAGTAGAATCTAAAATCCGCGGAGAATCTATTGACATATTCGGGATCTTCGACGGTGAAGAACCTGTAGCTATTATGAGATAATCAAAATTCAGAATTTCCTTTTCGCCGGTTTTCTTTGTAATTTCTATGCTGTTATTGTTTAATATTTTAGCATTTCCCTGAATGTATTCGATTTTTCTTTGCTTACTCAATTGCCCAAGTCCGCCGGTAAGTTTATTTACAACATCATTTTTCCAGTCGCGCATTTTATTCAGATCAAGCTTCGGCTTTGAAAATACAACTCCAAAATCTTTTGCTTCTTCTGACTCTTTCAGTACTTTTGCAACATGAAGTAATGCTTTGGAAGGAATACATCCTTTATAAAGACAAACTCCTCCCGGATTTATTTCACTGTCTATTAAAGTAGTCACTATTCCAAGATCAGATGCAAGAAAAGCAGCAGCATATCCGCCGGGACCTGCGCCTATAATAATTAATTTTTTATTGTTCAATTCTGATTTATTAAATTTATACAAATTACCTTTGATTCAATTAATACTCAAAGGAAAAATTTTTCTTTTATTAAAATTTTATGTAAATTCCACTGTATAAAAAAAACTACACTTACTTAAATATTTACATTATATATTGTTTAGAAATTATTTATATTATTGATACTTACAAACTAATTAGAAAGGGAAATAAAATGAAACATTTAAAATACATTATTGTATTTTTATTCATTACATCAATAGCTTATTCGCAGAATGTTAAAATAACAGATTTTGACCTACCGGTCAGTTCAGCTAAGAAATTCTTAATAAATGGATTTTATAACTGGAATCAGACTGATCCTTATGCAGATGGAGATACATTAAATATTTCCAGTTCATGGAATGTCGGAGGTGCATATAACACGTTTTATTCTTCACCATCATATGCATGGCAGGTAGCTGTAGCAGGTTCTTTGTTTCAATTGAACAGACAAGATACTACAAGATACAGATATGATCTTGCAGCTGATCTTAGCAAATATTTTAGCGATTCTCATGGGTATTTTGTTAACGGAGCAGTAAATTCAAGTTTTTACAGACAAAATGAATTCGGACAGCCAAACAGACCTACAATTGATGTATTCGGAGGTTTTGGTTACGGAAGACGTGTAAATGCTACTTCAATTGCAAAAGCTATAAGAATAGATGAAGATCTTAAAAAAAGCGGTATAACTTCTAAATTTATGCCAAAATCAACTATGCTTGCAATCGCACAGATCATAGACAAAGAAAGTGAATACAGAGATAAGTATAAAGCTTTATACGAATCAAAGATCATTGAAGACATTAATAAAGAAGTTATGTCTTCAGGCGTAACAAATTTTTCAAGTTTATCTGCTCTCGGTTTTATGAGAATCAGAGACGTATTATACGGAACAAATCAGTTCTTAAACGAAAGAGCATGGGGCGGAGATGTAAGACTTGGTATTTCAGGTCAGTTATTAACAAGAAACGAAGCTCTTGAATTGCCTGCCGCAAATATTGATTTAAGAGGCAGATATGCATATCCTATCGGTTTAAGACATCAGATTATTTCTTTTGCAACTGTACAAACTCCAATGGACAGTAATATTTTTAAATTGTACCTTGGATCTGCCGGTTTAGGTTATTCTTTCAATCTGACCAATAGAATTTCTTTTAATGCAGCTTATGCTGTTACTTTGAATCAGATATTTCTATCCACTTATGATACTTTAGGTGCTATTAACGGAACTATCGGCACAGATAAATCAGCTGCTAATAATAGTGTAACTGCAGGATTTAACTTCTATATCGAAAATTATGTAACGCTGAATATTTCATCAGGATTTAATAATTTGTGGAGGAATGAACAGAATTTCTTTACGAATGCTTCTATCGGATTTGTTGTATTCTAATTTGAGAATTTAACATTTTTAGTAATGCAAAATGCCCGGCAAAACCGGGCATTTTTTTTTCCGGATTTTTCATTAGAATATTTTGTTTGCCTCAAAGTCTCTAAGATTCAAAGCACTAAAGATAATATATTATAGTAAGAAATAATTCTATGCGAACTTTGCGTAAAAAAATGTAATTGATTTCTATTGAGAAATTGGGTCAGTGATGTCTAAAACATTTTAATTTTTTTAAATAGTATTACAATAATTAAAAAATCTAATCTTTTTTTTATTTGATGTAAACAACCCACTTGAAGAAAACACAATTTGATATTGAAGGCAGTATGATTTTTTTATCACAAAGTTCACAAAGATTTAAAGAAAGAACACAAAGCGATCTTAATATTCATTCAAATTTAGCTTTGTGATCTTATATTTTCCTTTGTGGTCTTTGTGATAAAATAATGTTTTGGACGGTTTTGAAATTGGGTTTATCTGTTTATTTATATTTCACGGCATTTCCGGAAAGTTTTACATTTATCAGTTTTTTGTTTTCAATGTCAAAATCCACAATTAAATATTCTCCTGATCTTGTTAAAACTTTTACAGGTTTTTGGGGATTTCTTAAAATAAAATAAATTAAAGCCGATGAAATTGCTCCCGTTCCGCATGCAAGTGTCTCGCCTTCTACACCCCGCTCATAGCTTCTGATCTCGATCTCATTGTTTTCGTTTGAAATAATTTTTACAAAATTTACATTCGCTCCTTCCGGCATCAGATCTTTATGCATTCTTATATTTCGTCCCCATTCCATTACATTTACTTCTTCCAGATCCTTTACTTTCGGTTTTTCAATTTCATCTGTGAACACGACTATATGCGGTGAGCCGCAGTCAACATACGAACAGTTAAGCAGTTCCCACCATTCCTGAAAATGAACCTTTAGTTTAAAATTTGTTTTTACCTTCACTGGCGGAGGGAAAACTATAGAAATATTGTCGTTGCTGATTATCTTACATTCATAAATCTGTGAGACAGCTTCTAATTTTACTTCTTTCTTTTCTGATATTTTATTATCTGAAATATACTTCACAGTGCATCTCAGTCCGTTTCCGCAAAGCGCATCACCTGTACCGTCCTTATTGAAATAATTCATTTTGAAATCTGCAACTGAAGATATTTCAACAAAAATTACTCCGTCAATATCAGCATTTTCTTCTTTTTTTGTAAACTCTAAAACAGTTTCAGTGAGGTTTTTATAATTCCCCTCTAAATTATTTACCATTATGAATTTATTTCCTGCTCCCGAATACTTTTGCATTTTAGTTGAATACTCCTCTCGCATTTGTTTGTTTTGATACTTTTATGTCTCTTAATTGCGGTGCTTTTAATCTTATCTCCAGCGAAAATCCTCTGTATGTTCCCGTCGGATACCAGTTGAAATTCATTTCCCATGAGTTAAGATCTCTGTATGCAGTTACATAAGGCGCTGTGAATGCTTTATTAATGACATCATAACTTGACTGAAATGTGAATCTCCATTTTTCCGTCAGATTAAATCCGACATTGCCGGTTAAATTCGAACTGATAAATGCAGCCGAATATGGTGATGGTCTTGACTCATTGTAATAAAATCCAAATCCGCCGCTGAATGGAATATTGAAATCAACTTCATCTGATTTTGCAGTCTGAATTCCAACATAATCACCTCTGAATGTCATCGTATCCTGCATTAAAGATGAATCAATTTGTCTGTCCAAAGGATTGCTTGTCGAGCCGAAATTAAATGAAGTAGAAGCGCTGAATGTGAATTGAGTTATGTTTGCTAGCTTACCATCCGTGTCAACAAGAAACTGATTTATTCTGCTCTGACTTTGCTGATCGTATTTGTAAAGATTGAATGTTGCTCCGCCGGAAATATTCAGTATGCTTCCGATATTTGTTCTGAATGATGCACCAATTTCAGAAAAATTCAATGAGTCGGCTGCGAAATTGTAACTAAAACCGGCATCTAAATTAAGCAGTTGAAATTTGTTTTCAGTCGTATCATTTGTCCGTGTTTTCATTTCAAAAACATTTCCAAGCCCGAATACAAGTGACTGCAATTCGCCTGAAGGAGGTCCGCCGAACAATCCGCCGGAATTTTCAAAGACCGAATATCTTATTTCCCTGCCTGTTGCGTCAATATATGATTTATAATACCCCCACTTCGGATCGGAAAAATCCGGCTGATAAACGTAAGAAAAAGAAGGTGTGATCTGATGACGGATACCTGTAACATTAAATACTTTCGGATTAAATATTCCTACAAAACGTGTTGAAAAATTAACTCCCGTTCTGAAATATCTTAACGCTTTTATGCCGTCGAGTTCATTAGTTGTAACTGAACTGTCAGCAGGATTAAAGTTTTTTTCCAGATATTTATTGTAATATATTTCATTATAATTGAAAAAAGGAACAAGTGTTATGTATTCAAATTTCGGAGAGAATCCGAGATTTACTGTGTTTGCGAATCCGGAACGAAAGTTTTTATATGAACTGTCATTTCCTGCAGAATTCTTTACTGATCCTCTGTCATATATATTCAGCAGACTTCCGTTATATGAATAAGAAAAATATTCGTAAAGCTTTTTATTGTATGAGTTTGAAATTTTGGATTCAAATGGAAAATTCTGAGATATTGAAAAGTTGATCAACGGTAATTTTTCAATAATATTTCCTGTCTGTAAATTTTGATCACGGTAATAATTAACATTTAATGAAAAAGGAGTATTTTCCCAGTTTTTAGTGTAGGTTAAATTAGACACTACATTCTGAAGAAGTAATTCAGACAATGAATTTGTAGTTACATTATAATAATTTTTATTGCTTACAAAACCTAAAGTTGCGTCCAGTCTCGAAGTGGGAGTGATCTGCTGATTGTGTGTGATATTAAGTCCCCATGCATCTGATCCCTGCTGATTTATGTCGTTGCTTTCACCAAGTCTGATTCTTGAATATCCGCCGTTTATGTTTCCTGAATAATTATATTTTAATGCATATCGGAATCTTCCGTAAGCATCTATTCTTCCGTTTGAAAAATAACTTCCCGACAAAGCAAGATCCGTGTAGTCATTCAAAGCAAAAAAATATCCGAGATTAGAAAGATATTTTCCGTATTGCGCATCATCACCGAACTTAGGAATTATCAGTCCCGAAGATCTTCCGGACTTATTCGGGAAAACACCAAACGGCAGCCAGAAAACAGGCACACCTTCAATATAAAGAAACACAGACTGGGCAATTATTTTATCATTGGGAATTACTTTCATTTTCGGTGAAAGAAAATAATACTCAGGATCTTCTCTGTCTGTAGAAGTTGTATAAATTCCGTTTTTAATGAAAAGTACATCAGGCGCTACTTTCTTAATTTTATCACCGAAATAATAACCAAGCTCCGCTTCGCTGAAACCCATTGACACATTTCCCTGCTGAGTTTTGAAATTATATGACAATTTCGATCCTTCGTATTTATCACTTCCCTGGAACATAAGCGGCGACTGCATAAATTTCCCCGATCTTACAGTATCCGGAATTCCATATGCTTCAAGTATCTGCGTTTCCTGATCAATGCTGATCCTTCCCGCATCTAATTTCAGATCTTTATAAGTCAGCTTCGCTTCATTATACAGAAAAACTTTATTGGCTTTCAGATCATACACGAGAGAATCTTTTGCGGCATAGTTAATTACAGCATCGACACCGGATTTTGCAATTTTACTCGTATCTAAAGTAAGGGAATTAATTGAATCTGATTTTGATATTTGATTTGTATCCAAAGCACTTTTTGAAACGGAATCCTGACTTAAATCTTTTGTGTCAAATGGATTTAACGAATCCTCTTCGGATTGAGAAAAGCTGAAATTTGATATAAAAAAAATGATAAATATGAAAATAAATTTCTTCATGCTTATCATTTTACTTAAAACGATTGATTAAATAAATATAAATTGAAAGAAGAACTGTATTCTGCAATTGAAAATATTTGCCAAGAATTTTACGAATTTACACTAATTTTTTATTATTCTTTGATAAAATGGTTTGCGCTAGAAAAGAAAAGCTTGCCTGCCTCAGGAGTCTGTCTCAAAAATATATTTTCACAACATAGGATCATAGTCTCATAGTCAATTTTATTATAAAAAATCCTTTTTTTGTTTCTATGTACCTATGTGGTTCAATCAAACTTAGTTTTGAGACACACTCCTCAGACATGGCGAGATGAAACTGTTATAAATTCAATACAAACTTATTGGAAGGGTTATTTTCTATAAATTAAAAAACTAATGACTTACTTATAATACTCATCCTTAAATCCGCCGAATCCACTATCATCCTGTGAAAACATACTTCCAACAAGATCTTTGTAAATTACAACTGAATCAACTTCTTCCTTCGCAATTTTCGAATTCTGATGCAATCCGTCTAATACAAATTCCATCAGCGACGCAAGTTCATACTCACTTTCAAAAAACTGCGGATATCTTTTCACAAATTTTTCCAGACCGTCAACTTTTTTCAGCGTATTGAAATATTCTTTAAAAGTCATTTCATCTTTTATGTTGATCTTTCCGCCGTATTGAAACCATTCGACGATCTCGCTGTATGGATCTTTAACTTCCTTCTCATCCTTATTTTTTCTTTTCTTCATCAGCGGATCAGGGAAATACTTTTTATAAATTTCTCTGACAGCTTTAGAAACAAGAGCTTTTGCCACCTTAATAGAACCTTCCTGTTCGCCTTCAAACACCAGTTCAACTTTCCCTGTTATTCCCGGAATAATGGAAAGCACATCGCACATTCTCGGCATTATCATATCATCATTGTTCATTATCGCTCTGCGTTCGGCGTTGCTTATCAGATTTTCTGTTGATGAAATTGTTAATCTTGCGCTGACTCCGGATTTCTGATCTACAAATTCACTCAGTCTCGCCATTACCGCTGTCATTTCAATTATCTCTCTGAAATAATAAGGAATAATAATTTTTTTCTTTTCATCCCTTTCTGTCCATGAATAAGTTTCAGTGATCTTAATTCCGTCTTCAAGAACTTTCGGATAATGTGTGATGATCTGTGAATCAATTCTATCTTTCAGGGGAGTAATGATATTTCCCCTGTTGGTATAATCTTCAGGATTCGCAGTGAAAACCATAAGCACATCCAGCGGAATTCTGATATTGAAACCTCTGATCTGAATATCCTTTTCCTGCATAATATTGAGAAGTCCGACCTGAATTCTAGGCTGAAGATCGGGTAGTTCGTTTATGACAAAAACTCCTCTGTTCGTTCTCGGGATAATTCCGAAATGGATCGCTCCTTCATGTGAATAATGCAGTCTCTGATTTGCGGCTTTTATCGGATCAATGTCGCCGATCAGATCAGCAATGTTAACATCAGGCGTGGCAAGCTTTTCGCTGTAACGCTGATCACGCGAGATCCAGTCGATCTCAGTTTCATCTCCTTTTTCCTGAATGAGATCAACTGCGAATTTTGAGATGGGATTAAACGGATTGTCATTTATTTCTGAGCCTTTGACAATTGGAATAAATTCATCCAGCAAAGTCGGTATCAGTCTCGCTATTTTAGTTTTCGCCTGACCTCTTAATCCGAGAAGGATAATATCGTGTTTTGCAAGAAGCGAATTAATTATTGAAGGAATTACAGTTTTATCATAACCGACTATTCCGTCAAACAACTGCTCCTTTTTACTGATCTTTTCAATGAGATTCTTTCTGATCTCTTCTTTTACAGACAATACTTTGTAAGAGGAGCTTTTAAGTTCTCCTAAAGTTTTTATATCTTTGAAATTCATAAATTTTTTAAAGTAAGATTAGTTTTGTAAATTATATAACAGAGGTTCTGTTAATTATTTTCCGAAATAAATTTTTCTGCTTCAATGTTAACCGCTGTACTGAATATATGAATTAAGCATTTCTATTTTCTCTTCTTTTACAATATTATCATAAAGCATAAGATCTCTGATCGAGATCATTCCGACAAGATCCTGACCGTTTCTGACAGGTACATGCCGTATGTTTTCCTGTTTCATGATCTGCAGAGTGTATTCGGGCGTGTCGTGTGATTCGAGAAGAATCACATTTTTTGTCATAACTTCATCAATAGGAGTATTCTTCAGATCCAGGTCTTTTGCAATGCATCTTCTCAGAAGATCTCTTTCCGAGAAAATACCTTTCAGAGTAAGTATTTCTCCCTGTTCGAGCACCGGAACTGCGCCGATGTTATGCATTCCCATAAACTTTGCAACATCCAGAATAGTCATTCCGCATTTTACAAAATGCAAAGGTCTTTCTGCTAAAAGATCTTTCAGAGTTTTCATTTCTTTATCCCCCGGATTTATTTTTATTGAAAATATGTAATAATTATTCAATTAGCAATTATAACATTCGACTGAAAATGTAAAATATCAGATTGAAGTAATTCCATGAGAGTTGAGTCTTTCAATATTTAGGCGGAGTTTAACAGTTAAATGTTCTTTCAAAAATTTGGCAGTATATTACCGTTATTTCACGTTCAACCTCATTTGTTTTTGAGGCTTCCTCAAAACAACTTAATTACCACTAAGTCACCCGCCCTGCGTGGCAAGCAAAGACACGAAGAAAAATATTTTAAATAGAATGCTTTGTGCCTTTGTGTCTTGGTGGTAAATAAATTTAAGGGTTTTAAGACACTCGCTGTTTTTCCAAAGATGTTGTTAAGGGATTGTCGCTAAAATGTAAAATCCTTAGCAAACTGTATCCGCTTTTCAATCGAAGGATGTGAGTGAAATAAATATTCAATTATTTTATTCGGCGATTTATCGGATAAATTCTGTCCGGCAAGCTTTTCCATTGCTGAAATAAATGATGCTTTATCCTTTGTTGTTTCAAGAGCGTAAGTATCTGCTTCCCATTCAAATTTTCTTGACTGAATGTTTGAGATTGGTGTAGTTATAAGTCCGTACAAACTCAGGTATAAAAACAAAAGTGGCAGTGCCGCTATCTGTGAAACTGATTCAAATCCAAAATATCCGAGTGACGCTTCGTAAAGCTTAGCTGTAATAAAAAGTCCCGCAAATGTAAGTATAGTCGAAGTTACCATCATTTTCAAAATGTGTTTCTTCGTGTAATGTCCCATCTCATGCGCAAAAACCATTTCAATTTCATCTTCCGTAAAATTACTGATAAGTGTATCGCCAAGTATGATCCTTTTTGATTTCCCCATTCCGGTAAATGCCGCATTCGCCTTCTTTGTGTTTTTGCTCATATCAAATGTGAATATTCCGTTTATCTTTACTCCTGCTTTTTGACAAAGATCCAGTATTCTGTTCTTTAATGATTCGTCTTCAATTGGTTTGAATTTATAAAAAATCGGCATCAACAGTGTCGGCGCAAGTCTGCCGATGATCACGGAAACTATGAACATGAATATCCCCAGAACTAACCACCAGTTTTCTCCAAATGTCTGAAGTATATAATAAAATGCAAACATCAGCGGAATTCCTAGAATTATTCCAAGTGAAAATCCTTTTAACTTTTCAATGAAGTATCCCGATAATGTCTGATTGGAAAGATCATATTTATGCTCTAAAATATAATCGGAATAAAATCCCATGGGAAAAGTTATCAATCCTTCGCCGACCCCGATAATTCCGAAAAATATCAGCAATGCAATGTAACTGCTTGATGTAAATCCAAAAGCAATTGATTCAATTTTTAAAGATAAACCTGTAAAAAGAAGGATGAGGATAACTGCAAAAAATATCAGAGTCTCTGCAACAGATAGTATCTGATTTGTCTTTGAATATTTCTTCGCAAGAACAGCTCTTTGTTCTTCAGATAAATTATCTTTTGAAATTTTTTCTTCTAAACTTATATCATTCATGTCTATAATTTTTTAAAAAGCAAATGAGGAAACGATTATATAAACTATCCAGATGCCGAAAACCGCTGTTGCTGTTTTTGCAATACTTAAACTTCCTACCTTGCTCAGCCCGATGGCAATAACAGCATAAAACCAGATTGAAAACAGATCTATTTTAGTGAGGAGAGCATAAACTTTTTCACCGACAGATTCTTCACTCATAAAAAGACTTGGTCCGATGGTTGTCATATTACCTTTTAAAATTGAGATAACGATTGCAATTAAATTTCCTATTGCGCCAATGAGAAGTGCTAATCCTACTACGTTAGCAATATTTAAAAAGTCTATCTTGCCCTGCATTATTTTAAGAACTATCAGATAAATAACACTGAGCAGTAAAAGTACGATAAATGGTCCGACAACTGACCCCCCATACCCCATTATTTTAAAAAAAACACCTTTTGGATTCATACTTTCCATTGCAGCGTCAACCTGTTCCTGTGTCATTTTTCCGTCTTTAATATTCTCTTCGAACTTTTCCATCATCTTTTCTTTTTGCTTATTCATGGTTCTTCCGACAAGCTCAGCATCCTGCATAAAGAGAAATGTCGAAACCAACCCGACAACTATTGCGATCAAAACCGGAATTAACCAGTAATTTTTCTTTGGAGTATTCGCAATTGTCTCAAACGTTTCAGACGGAGCAGTGATAACGCCTGCCATTGCTTCTGAGTTTGTTAATTGTTCGAACTGAGAATTCTGATCCTGTGATGTATCCGGATATGTATTGTTTTCTTCAGTCATAATAAGTTTGTTTTAATTTTAAAAAGTAAAACCGGATTATTTTCTCAATTTATCAATTCTATATAAAAATTTTCAGTGATTTCGAAATTCAGCTCTTTCAATTTATCACATCCATCCAATACGTTGCTTTAATAATTTCTTACAACCCCCTTAACCACCCTTTGAAAAGTGCGACTCAAAACTATGTTTGATTGAACCAAATAGAAAAATAGAAAATGGTTTATTGTAACAAATTTGACTATGTGTCTATATTCCTATGTGGTAAAAATTGGACAGCTCTTCCAATTTATTTTTTATAAAGCTCATTCCTTCGTATATAATCTTCTACCATTTCTGAAACCATATATCTTACAGATTTTCCCTGTTCAATTCTTTTGCGGATCATGGAAGAAGATATTCCCATTTCAGGAACATCCACAAATTCAGCTTTCTTAAGATATTCTTCATTTACATTTTTCAGATCAAAGTCAGGCCGGTTAATGACAATGATCTTTGCCAGTTCAAACAATTTATCCGGATCTTTCCATTTCGGAAGATTTATTAAATTATCCATGCCAATTATAAGAAAAAGTTCGGAGTCAGCATATACGGGATCTGATTTCATTTGTGTCAAAGTATTTACAGTATAAGATTTTTCATCAGTATTCCTGATCTCAACTTCGCTTATTTCAAAATACTCATTGTCTGCAAATGCCAGTTTTGCCATTGCCAGTCTGTGTTCAGATGAAATTGAATTTTTAAGCGGCGGATTTCCGGACGGAATAAAAATAATTTTATCAAGTGTCAATTGCTCTTTCACATCCTCTGCAATTATCGAATGTGCTATATGCGGAGGATCAAAAGTGCCGCCTAATATTCCGTATCTTTTCATTTTGCGGGATTCATTGTTAAATTATAAAAGATCATTATAAACTTTTTCAATTTTTTCTGTCATTATTTTATCGGAATAATTTTTTGAATCACTAAAAGCTTTTTCTGATAATCTTTTTCTTAAACCGGCATTTTCAATCAATCTTCCCAGTTTTAATAAATATTCATTTTCATTTTCAGGATCAAACAATAAACCGTTTGTTTCATTTTCAATAAGTTCCTTATTAGCCGGAATGTTACTCGCGAGAATGCAATTAGCTGAAGCCATTGATTCTATCAATGATATCGAAAGTCCTTCCCATAAAGTAGGAAAAATGAAAATATCAAATAATGGATAATATTTTTCGGGATCATTGACCTCTCCTGTGAAAATAAAATTGTCACCGTAGCCGGTATCTTCAGCGATCCTTTTGCATTCATCTAAATAAATTCCGTTTCCGGCAAGAAGTATTTTTACATCTGGATGTTTGATTAATATTTTCTTTGAATTCTTAATTATAAATCTTTGATTCTTCTGGAAATCAAACCGCGATATATTTCCAATTATAAAATTGTTTTCGTTTAATCCGAGTTTACTTTTAAGTTTAGTATCTTTTTCTTTTTTCGAAAATCTTTCAGTGTCAATTCCGTTCCTGATAATGACAGTCAATGCAGGATTTATAATTTTAATTTTTTCCGCAGTTTTAAAATCAGCTTCTGAAACACAAATAAATCTGTCAGTATATTTCACAAGATATTTTTCTGTTAAATGTGACACATATTTTTTAATAAGATTAGTTGAATTTATATAATGTATTCCGTGAATTGTGTGAACAACTTTTATGTCACGGTAAATTCTTTTGTAAAGTCTCGCATACATTCCGGCAACTCCGCCGTGTGAATGAATTATGTCAATTTTATTTTCTGTGCGGATCCTGTGGATATTCTGTAATTGTTTTGAATTATAAAACTTCGGTATTTCGATGGGAGAAAAATTGAATTTCAGTCTTTTCACTTCCTTTGCAAACTCTCCTGAAGGCGGAGCTGAAATTACCGGATTAAATATTTCCCTGTTCAGATTTCTTACTATTGATAAAATATGTGTCTGCCCTCCTCCTAAAAATCCTCCGTCAATTATTTCCAGTATATTTATCATCTTGAAATTCCGATCGTAAGTTTAATAATATCAAGATTAATTTTTTTAAAGGAAAAGATATAAAGTAAAAAGAACTTTACGAATAAATATGTCCTGAGCAAAAAGTTATTTATAAAATTATTGTGCTTCTTATAATATATTAACTGAGATTGTTTGGAATAATAATATGAATCGTTTTTAAATTCCTTATTCACATTCTCTCCTTTATAATGAATGATATTACTAAAAGGATAAAAATATACCGGAAATCCTTTGTCTGACAAACGTTTACAGAGATCAGCATCTTCATAAAAAAGAAAAAAGTTTTCGTCAAATCCGCCGATATTTACAAAAACATCTTTTCTCATAATCAAAGCCGCCCCGGTAACCCAGTCAACTTCTTTAATAGAATTATATTCAGTTTCTTTTTTATTAATATAAGCATTGTTTCTGTTCATAAATTCTTTCTCATCATTTTTATTCTCAATCTCATTGAAAAAAGTATTTTCCTTCCAGAAAGAAAGCTGAAATGTTCCGTCTGTGTTGTAAAGCTTCAATCCCGCTGCGCCGAATTTTATATCTTTGAATTTATCAATAAACTCAGCAGAGAAATCGGATCTGATCTCAGTATCAGCATTTAAGAATAAAAGATATTCGCCTTTCGAATGTTTTACACCTGTATTATTTGCCTGTGAAAAGCCTTTGTTTGTATTGCCTATGATTTTCAGATTATCGAATTCAGTTTCCAGATAACTCAGATCATCTTCCCCTGAATTATTTATTACAATGACTTCAAAAGGATATGATCCGATATTTTCATAAAGAGATCTTATGCATTTATCTGTAAAATCTTTTTGTCTGTAATTTATGATAATGACGGAGATCATAGAATTTATTTTTTATTCTCAACCATTTTAAGATTTACAAGTCTGCAGTAAAATACGGAAAATGAATTAATGATACGTTCAATGAAATTATCGCCGTTAAATATTTTACAGCTTATGAAATTCAATACGATGTTCTGATCTGCGGATTTTAAATTATTCAGATTTTCCTTCTCCTGTCTGATCCAATTACGGTTCGCGATAAACCACCAGTATGCTTTTATCAGTTGTATCGCTGAATATTTTTTTGAGACAATGGATAATATTAATTTCATAAAAAGATTGAAAATTAAATACGGAATATATTTTAAGAAAAATCTGTCCTGAAAAAACAAAATAAAATTAAGCAGTCTGTTTCTTTCCTGATAAAAGTACAGAAAAGAAGGTTTCTTTTTCAATGATGCTCCGCCGCCTTTATGGTAAACAATTGATTTTGAAGTGTGTAATATTTTTAAATTTCTGAATTTTACTTTGAAGCATAAAAAACTGTCTTCGGAATAAGCAAAGTATTCATCTAAAAAAAGTCCGCCAAGCTGATCAGCAAGACTTCTCCGGATAATCAATGAACAGCCGTTTGCCTGAAAAATTTCTCCGTATCCGCTTTTATCAATTTCAAAAACTTCCATAATATTATGACCAAGAAAGTTTATCGTTCCGTTTTTCTGATAATACTTCATCGGAATCCCTTCGGTTATCACAAGTGACTGAGCAATTCCAGTTTGCTCATCTGACTCAATACATTCAACTAAAAATTTTAACCAGTCCTTATCAGCAATTGTGTCGTTGTTCAGCAAAACAATATACTTTCCCTTGCAATATCTGAATCCCAGATTGTTCCCTCCTGCAAAGCCGAGATTCCTGTTTGATTCGATCAAATGTATTTTATCCGATATAAAATTTTGCTTCAGAAATTCTATACTTCCGTCTGACGAATTATTATCTACTAAAATAATTTCAAAATCCTGAAAAGACTGGTTATGAAGAGAATTTAAACAGTCATTCAGAAAATTTTTGCCGTTATAGTTTACTATGATTATTGAAGCTTTGATAATGTTTTACCGATAATTATTTGAATAAACTTTCAATGTACTCTGTGCTTACCGTTTTAAGTCTTTCAATATTTTTTCTTTTTCTTAATGAACCGGGTATTTCCGATATTCCTTTGAAGTATCCTTTTACGGCAGAACGGAAAAGTTCAGCGGAATGATCTCTGTAAAATCTGTAATATCTTACAAAGCGAATCAGAAAAAAATACGGAAACCATTTTATCAGAGTTGAAGTCGGATAATTTTTAATTCTGATGGCAATGAGATTTTTTTCACAGAGCATTGTCTGAAATCCGGACTTTGAGCTTGTTGTTGCGCCTCTTTTATGAAAACAAATTGCTTTCGGATTGTAAAAACATTTATATCCGCTCAGCTGCATTCGAAAACTAAAATCTACAT
>DAIPYE010000019.1:0-281 GCA_036782915.1 Bacteroidota bacterium
AAAAAAACATCCAGATCGGAATTAAGACCACCTAAAGCACCGGCTTTGCTGTAAACTCTTATCCTTCCGTTTGAGCATGTAAGTACCTGAGTTGGTCCGACATCTCCCTGTGAATCCGGAGGTATATAGCCTGATAAAGAGATTGTTGGACCCAGAATACTGGTTCCGACAGTCTGTGGATTATCTGTTTGAAGGGGTTCCGGATTTTTATCATCCGGATTCCTAAGCGGCCATTGTGAAGATTCAGGAGAATTTGGATTCAGCTCTTTCTCCGGTCTTTC
>DAIPYE010000019.1:299-22971 GCA_036782915.1 Bacteroidota bacterium
ATCAGCAGGAAGCATGGCTTCCCTGTCCATTATTTCCTGAACTGTTTCTGTAATACCGGGTTCTCCATCAATCGGAATTCCAATAGTTAAGGAATCCTGTAATGAAACTGTTTGAAACTGATTCCATTCAGGACTTACAACCTTTGTATTATTACTACTAACTGTATTTTCTAACAAATTTGCTGAAACGAAAAATACTGATGCGATCAATACAAGTGAAAGCAAAAACGGAATTGAGTACAGTTTCTTCGCAAATTGAATGAATTTATTCATTTTCTAAAAAATTTATTTGTGAAATGTGTGGGGAGAGACAAAATAAAAGGAATTGTATACAATAGAAACATAAATTAAATGAATTTATCCTTTAACTCCGGAGTAGGCATTCTGCAGGAATCTTTTTTTCCGAACATTCTGTATCTGTTCCTTGCAATAAAATCATATACTATATTTCTTAAAGGCGGAGGAATAATTATGAAAACATAAATAAGCTTCCACAAATACGGAAATTCTTTTGCAATTTTTAAAGCAGCTGTAGATCTTGTAAAACAATTTTCTCCATCAATCAAAATAACAGAATCAAACTCTTCTGAATTTAAAGAAAATTTTTTCAGAAGCCTCTGACCGGTCTCAGACTGTAATGAAGCGAATTTGAACACATTTTTTTTATCATGATCTATAATCAGGTTTATACTTGAATTACATAAATTACAAACACCATCAAATAAAATAATTTTAAAATTGTCCATGTAAAGTTTTTTTAAGTTTAATTTATGACAATTAATAATTAAATTTTATTCAATTAAAAATCTTTCACCTCCATATTATTAATAGCGAAGATAATAGAATTGCCGTAATCGGCGATATACACGGCTGTATTCATACACTTGTAAGTCTTTACAGGAAATTATACGGGATCAGTCAATTATATTCGGTCGGAGATATAATTGACAGAGGAAAATATTCCAGACAGGTGGTTCAGTTTTGTATTGATAAAAATATAAAACCTGTCAAAGGAAATCATGAGGATATGATGGTGAAATCGGTCGAAAGAACTGATAAACCATTTAATTTTCTGTCAAAGGACAAAGAAAGATATTATTTCAACGGAGGCAGGGAAACTCAGGATTCGTATAACAGCCGCAGGGTAATTTCTGATTTTACAAATTTCAAAAAAGAGATACGCTCGTCAGGACATTTTGATTATCTGAAAAGTCTGCCACTGAAATATGAGTTTGATAAAGTTCTCATCTCACACGCCGGAGTGATCGGCGGAGGAAATGATTATACAATTTTATGGAACAGGAAAAAACCCGCCTTTCTCAATAAACTTCAGATCTACGGACATACACCACTTGAGGAAATAGAAGTTCAGGCAAATTATTATGCGAATATAGACACAGGATGTGTTTATAAAAATAAACTCACGGCTATTGTAGTTGATACCAAAACCGGCGTAATTGAAGAAATAATTCAGGAAAACTTCAATTCGCTTGATCTGAAGAATTAATGAATACTTTTAAATCCACTCGAAAATAAAGTATTATTTGGTTTTTCTGTTTTTTTTCAAATGCTGGGTGAAGATGATAATGTTAATACGAGACGCCAGCTAAGTAAAGTGAGCCGAAACTGCTCAAAATGTCATGTCAGAACTGCTAACCGTACTAGAAAACATCATTAAGAATTTTAACGCAATTTGATTGACAAATTAGCTCAATCACTTAAATTATTCATAAATATTCCAACAGCGTCCAAAACAATTTTAATTGTGATTTTAAAGTAGTAAAATAAACATCTTTCTATATTAAAAATTGAAATGCGAAATCATACCTCACTATAGTATTTCAATCAATTTTAGCCTCTTATTTTTGGAAACATGGTTGATTTTATTTCAAAACTGTTTTATTATAGAAAGTTTAAATTTTTGAAGAATTTTATGTTTTTTGTAAATAATTTTAACAATCTTTAGGTTGTGCCACACCTTAAGGTGTGCCACATTTTAAAATGTGGCACGAATAGTTTTTTTTTGCGATTTCAAAAAATCATTAATTTCTAAATTTTTTAAAATTCCTGCAAAAACACAGCATTTAAACAAACAAGATTCCGGTTTTTCCATATCCAAATTAAGTTTTTTAAAACTACAATCTTTTCTTTTACATTTTCAAATTGATTTAAAAGCGATACATCTAAAATGCAAATTCCCGTCTAAGATTTAATAATATTAAAAATAATTCTTTGACATTGGCTTTTTTATTCACTTTTAAAATGTTTTGAACAAAATCGTGCAAAAATGTATACTTAAACAATTCAATAAATATCGTGCGATTAGAGATATAACTTTTGAAAACGTTTTGGACGGAAGTGTAAATATTCCTTTCTTCTTACCACTCATTACATTGTTAAAGTTTTCAGAATTGAGTAAATTGTGCTTTCAATGTGAATTTTTTTTCAGGGGCTATAGCTCATCCGGTAGAGCGTTTCGTTCGCAATGAAAAGGCGGCCGGTTCGACTCCGGCTAGCTCCACTTCTTTGATTTGGGATTTGGGAAGTCGTATTTGGGATTTATGTGATTTATGATTTTAGATTGGGGATTTTTGATTTAAGTAATCGTGAAATTTGGATTTGTTTTTAAGATTTAAAATAAAAATAGAATTTTTAATAATATTTAATAGAACTCATAATTAATTAATGGCTAACGAAAAAATTGTACCTGTCAATATAGAAGACGAAATGAAGTCTTCATACATTGATTATTCAATGTCATTAATAGTTGCAAGAGCTTTACCTGATGTAAGAGACGGTCTGAAACCAGTTCACAGAAGAGTGCTATACGCTATGAATGAGCTTGGACTTGCAGCAAACAAAGCTCATAAGAAATCAGCAAGAGTCGTGGGAGAAGTTCTGGGAAAGTATCATCCGCACGGCGATAAAGCCGTTTATGATACAATGGTAAGAATGGTTCAGGATTTTTCGCTGAGATATCCGCTGATCGACGGTCAGGGAAACTTCGGTTCTGTCGACGGTGACTCAGCTGCGGCAACGAGATACACAGAGGTGCGTTTATCCAAAATAGCTGAAGCGATACTGGAAGATCTTGAAAAAAATACTGTAAACTTCATTCCGAATTTTGATGATACACTGAATGAGCCTTCAGTTTTGCCATCAGTAGTACCGAACTTACTTATTAACGGATCCAACGGAATAGCAGTCGGAATGGCGACCAATATTCCTCCGCATAATCTGAATGAAATCTGCGACGGAATTATTTATCTGATTAAAAATAAAGATGCGGATATTAAGAAGTTAATGAAATTTGTAACTGCGCCTGATTTTCCGACCGGCGGAATTATTTATGGTTACGAACCTGTGAGAGATGCATTTGAAACTGGAAGAGGGAAAATTATTTTAAGAGCTAAAGTTTCTATTGAAACTGAAAAGAACGGCAAGCAGAATATTATCATCAATGAAATTCCTTATCAGGTCAATAAAGTAACTTTGATTGAAAACATTGCACAGCTTGTCCGTGATAAAAAAATTGAAGAGATATCCGATATAAATGATGAAAGCGACAGGGACGGAATGAGGATTGTCGTCGGTTTAAAAAGAGATGCAAATCCTCACGTCATTGTCAATAATCTTTACAAACATACTCAGATGTCAGTTACATTCGGAGTGATAATGCTGGCGCTTGTCGACGGCATACC
Source organism: Bacteroidota bacterium (assembly GCA_036782915.1). Taxonomy (GTDB): domain Bacteria; phylum Bacteroidota; class Ignavibacteria; order Tepidaquicellales; family Tepidaquicellaceae; genus JAEUSI01. Next base: position 4,001 of record DAIPYE010000019.1, read on the forward strand.
GAAAGTTCTGAATCTGAAAGAAATGATGCAGCATTTCATTGAACACAGACTGAACATTATTATCAGAAGAACAAAATTCGAACTCGAGTCTGCAGAAAAAAGAGCACACATCCTTGAAGGTTACATTATCGCACTTGATAATATTGATGAGATCATTAAACTTATAAAAAAATCCAAAGACACTGCAACTGCCCGCGAAGGATTGATGAAAAGATTCAAGCTTTCGGAAATACAGGCGACTGCAATTCTCGAAATGCGTCTGCAAAGATTAACAGGACTTGAAAGAAAGAAGATCGAAGATGAGTACAAGGAAATTCTGAAAACGATCGAAAGATTAAAAAGAATTTTAGACAGCGATGATCTCAGGAGAGAAATTATATGCAGTGATCTGAAAATGCTTAAGGAAAAATTCGGTGATGAAAGAAGGACTGAAATAGTTTATGACGTAAGAAAAATGTCGGATGATGAAATGATGAAAGAACTTGTAAAAGAAGAAGATGTTGTAATTACAATTTCAAATAAAGGATTCATCAAACGTATCCCCGTAAATTCATACAAGTCGCAGGGACGCGGCGGCAAAGGAATTACAGCCGCATCTACTGGAAGTGCTGATGATGATTTCAATGAACACATGTTTATCGGCTCGACTCATCAGTATATAATGTTCTTTACCGATAAAGGAAAATGTTACTGGCTGAAAGTTTATGACATTCCTGAAGGTACAAGAACTTCGCGCGGAAAATCAATTCTAACTCTCATTGAAAAAGAGAAAGATGAGAATATTTCTGCTTTTGTGATGGTGAAAGATTTTACGGAGGAATTGTTTGTTACAATGGTAACGAAAATGGGTGTAATAAAGAAAACTAAACTTGAAAGCTATTCAAATATCAGAAAAAGCGGAATCAATGCTATTAATCTGAACGCCAAAGATTCATTGGTTGACGTAAAACTTACAAACGGTCAGCAGGAAATTGTCATCGGATCTCACAGCGGACAAGCAATCAGATTCAATGAATCTCAGGTCAGAGAGATGGGAAGAACTGCAACGGGAGTTCGCGCTATCAAACTTGGAAAAGATGATTATGTAATCGGATTAGTTGCCGTAACAAGACCGAGCGCAACAATTCTTGTTATCACCGACAAGGGATACGGAAAACGCAGCGACCTTGGGGATTACAGAGTTACGAACCGCGGCGGGAAAGGAGTCATCACGGTAAAGACAACTGACAAAGTTGGAAAACTTATCTCTATAAAAGAAGTAACTGACTCGGATGATCTGATGATCATTACAACAAAAGGAATTCTTATCAGACAAAAGATGAAAGATATTCGTGTAATGGGAAGAAATGCGCAGGGTGTGCGAGTGATCAGATTAGGAGACAGTGATACAATTTCTGCTGTTGCAAGAATTGCCGAGGATGAGAAAGATGATTCGCAGGAGAAGATGTTTTAGGAAGTTAGACAGTTAGGCAGTTAGGAAGTTAGACAGTTAGGAAGTTAGACAGTTAGGAAGTTAGACAGTTAGGCAGTTAGGCAGTTAGGCAGTTAAACATTTAACCAGTTAAACATATAGCAATTAGATGTTAACAGTTAACAAATCACAAAAAAGTTATGAAGAAATGATGCTTATAAAATTTATAAAATTCGATGATTCCAATAGACCTCCGCAGTGATACCGTTACAAAGCCTTCAAAAGCAATGCTTGATGCAATGTTCAATGCAAAAGTCGGCGATGATGTATTTGAAGAAGATGCTACAGTAAATTTACTTCAAGAAAAGTGCGCAGTGCTTACCGGAAAGAAAGCCTCATTGTTTGTTCCTTCCGGTGTTATGGGAAATCAGCTTGCGATAAAATGCCATACAGTTTCGGGTGACGAAGTAATAGTTGAAAGCGAATCACATATATTGAATTATGAAACTTCAGCTCCTGCAGTAATATCGAATGTTCAGCTGCTTCCGGTTCAGGGAATATCAGGTGTGATGACTGTTGATGATATTAAAAAATTTATCCGTTCAAAAGAATACTACTTCCCTGTTACAAAACTTATCTGCCTGGAAAACACTCACAACCGTTCCGGCGGAACCATTCAGCCGATAGAAATTATCAAAGACATTTCGGAATTCGCAAAAGAAAATAATATCAAAACTCATCTTGACGGCGCGAGAATTTTCAATGCTTATGTTGAAACAGGAATTTCAGTAAAAGAGTATGCGGATAATTTTGATTCAATATCATTTTGCTTTTCAAAAGGACTTGGCTGCCCTGTAGGTTCTATTTTATGTGGTGATAAAGATTTTATTGATATGGCAAGAAAGTGGAGAAAGATTCTCGGAGGAGGAATGAGACAAGCCGGATTCCTTGCTGCAGCCGCAATTTACGCTCTTGAGAATAATATTGACAGATTAAAAAAAGACAATTCAAAAGCAAAATACTTTGCCGGTGAAATAAATAAATTAGAATGGGTAAATAATGATCCATTATCTGTACAGACAAATATTGTTGTTTTCAGTGTTCCGGATAAATACAGTGACAAACTATTAAAATTAAAAGACAAAGGTGTTTTAGTTTCCAAAGGAAGTTATGATAAATTAAGAGCTGTATTTCATCTTGATGTAAGCGAAGATGATATTACAAAGGCAGTTGAAATATTCAAATCAATTTAAATAAATTAACAAAATTTAAATTATACGAAAGGAAATATTTAAAATGAATGAAAACATTTTCTGGATGTTCGAAACAGAAGTTACAGGTAATATTGAAGAAGTGAAATCTTTAATGAATGAAATGATCGATTATACAAAGACAAACGATACCGGAACAACCTTCTATGAATGGTTTGTAAGTGATGACAATAAGAAGTGCACGCTTTTTGAAAGATTTGACAATTCAGTTTCGGCATTAGCTCATGCAGGTTCTTTCGGGAAAAATTATGCAATGAGATTTATGGAAATTCTGAAGCCGAAGAAATTTACTGTCTACGGTAATCCGGATGAAGCACTTAAAAAAGCCCTGGATAAAATGGGTTCCCTTTATATGATCCCTATAGGCGGTTTCAACAGATAAGAATATAATTTATTTTCATTTTAAAAAGAAAAAGCATGACTGCAATATTACGGTCATGCTTTTTTATTATATTAAAATATTTCTTATGGCTGTTCCCACTTACACGGGACGGTTGTGAAGTTTGTAACCGGTGCATTAAGTAATTTCAGATAATTTGTAGTGTGATGTTCGAAAGCAACCCAGCATTCATACTGATCCAGTGAACCCGGCGCATAATTACAGTCGGTTGGTGTTAACGTTCCCAGTTCATACTTGACTCCGACATCTTTATAGATCAGATCATACTTAACAAAATAAGTTTGAATACCTAAAATTACTGCATCTACTTCAATAGGAAGTGTTGTCGGTATCTGATTTACAATTACATTTACTAGATTAGCGGAAAACTGCGGCACAAGATCATTTGTATTTATGACTCTGTGACTTTCAGCATTTGCAGCGGAAAAAATTTGTGTATAATGATCCACATAATTCTGATTACCGACGCTTGGCGCAGCATAGGTATATGCTTTAAGACTGAATTTTGAAGAATATCCGTTATCAAGAAACCATGAAGAAAGAATTGTTGCAAGCTGTCCCCCGAGACTGTGTCCGGTTATATACATTCGATTTGTACCGGAGGGAAAATTATTCAAATACTGTGCAAGTGTTTTTCCCGTAACAGAATCTGTCATTGCAAGAAGCGCATTTAATCCTTCGATGGCTCCGTAGGAAACTGAATCTGCGGTTCCGTTACCATAAGGATAATCCACAAAATCAATCGCTCCAAGATCCTGTTTCCAGTCAAACGGAAAACACCAGTCTGTACCGCGAACTGCAATGCAGTAACTGTCAGGATTAGTTGAAGTATCTTTGGCAACATACATCATGTTGGCTTTATCAGGTGATAATCCCGGACCCCAGTCAAGAACCCACTTTCCGCCTGTTGCATAACCTGTATTGCTTAACTGTATTATAAGAGAATCCTTAATGTAAGCTGTATTATTTTCGTTTACATAAGCCAGAGTTGACAATGTCATACATTGCGCAGATTCTGTATTCTGATATCCGCCTATCACAGGATCATTGTTTTGAACCGGACCGGTTGTTTCATCATTGCAGGATGATATAAAAATTATAAATATAATAAAAAATATTATACCGCCGGCTGTTAATTTATTTATCATAATTTTAGAATATTTTAATTTTAAAAAATCAGGAAAATAAATATCACAACTTAAACAAGTTCATATTCTTTGTTCACACTTTCTATCCATTCTGCAGAATAATCAACAATCGATTCAATAACTTTATTCTCAAAAGGAGAATCGATCTTCGCGGTTTTCACTAATTCCAGAAAAGGCTTGCTTCCGCCTTCTTTACAGAGATTTATATAATCTTCCAGGGCAATATCCCTGTCATGATTGCATTTTCTCCAGAACTGCAGTGCGCAGATCTGGGCAAGACAATAATCAATATAATAAAACGGCATTTTGAAAATATGACCCTGCTGAAACCAGTAACCGCCTCTTTCTAAAAAATCACTTCCGCTGTAATCATTTTCCGGCATATATTTTTTTTCAGTTTCACGCCACATCCTTTTTCTTTCCTCAGGAGTTGCATCCGGATTTTCATATACAAAGTGCTGAAACTCATCCACTGTAACACCATAAGGAATAAATTTCAAGGCACTGCTTAAATGTAAAAACAAAAACTTATCAGCATCTTCTTCAAAAAATAATTCCATCCACGGCCACGTAATAAATTCCATACTCATAGAATGAATTTCACATGCTTCCATTGTGGGATGCAAATACTCGGGGATCTCAAATCTTCTGCTTTCATATGTCTGGTAAGCATGTCCTGCTTCGTGAGTCAGAACTTTAACATCATGATCAGTCCCGTTCATATTAGCAAAAATAAACGGACTTCTGTAATTCTCTATATAGGTACAATATCCGCCGGCTGACTTCCCTTCTTTATTGTATAAATCCATTACTTCATGGTCTATCATAAAATTCATGAACTCACCTGTTTCAGGCGAAAGTTCTTCATACATTTTTTTTGCTTTTTCAGTTATCCATTCCGGAGAGCCTTTAGGTGTCGGATTACCGTTTGAAAAAACAATTCCTGAATCATAATAATATAAGTGTTCCAGTCCGGTTCGCTTTTTCTTTAAATCATTTAATGTAATTGACAAAGGGACTAAATGTTCTTTCACCGAATCCCTGAAGTTAGCAACGTCTGAAATTGTGTAACCTGATCTTCTCATTCTGTCATAACCCAGCTGAACAAAGTTTTTATAACCTAATTTTTTAGCAATGGTATTTCTGACTTTTACTAAATCATCATATATCGAATCAAGCTCAGTCTCATTTTTCTCAAAGAAACTTAATTTTGCATCATGCGCGTTTTTCCTGACTTCCCTGTTCTCAGACTGCATAAAAGGAGCCATCCCTGCAATATTTCTTTCCTTTCCTTCAAAATTAATTTTAGCGGATGCTATAAGTTTAACATATTTGGAAACAAGCTGATTTTCTTTTTTAAGATCTTCTACAATTCCGGGATTAAATGTTTTAACTGAGATCTCAGCTAAATTGAATAATTGTTTTCCGCAAATTATTTCCAGCTCTTCTCTGTATTTGGATTTTAATAAAGAATGGTAAAGTTCATTTAAAAGTACTCCGTACTCAGGACCTATCTCATCAAAATAATCATGCTCGCCGGCGTAATATTCATCTTCAGTATTAATTGTATATCTGACTGAGCAAATAGTGCTCATAGTGGAAAAATCACTTCTTAACTCATTTATTCTTTTCAAAACTTCGTATTGATCTGCAGCATTCTTTGCTTCCCGGAATTCACTTAATAATAAGTTGAATCTTTCTACAGTTGAATTTATATCAGGTCTTGAATATTTAAAATCTTTAAATTTTGTTTCCAAAACTTTGATCCTTTCCTGTTTAATTTTTTTTGAAAGTTTATAAACTTTTCAGATAAATAATTCAGTTTGCTTCATTATTATTTCTCTCAAGAATGTATTCAGTTACCGGGTTACCGCCAATCAGATGTTCCTGAATAATTCTCTCCAGTACTTTCGGAGTGCATGAATGATACCATATTCCTTCCGGGTAAACCACTGCCAAAGGTCCTTTCATACACACTCTGAGACAGTTTGCTTTTGTTCTGAAAACTCCGCCGTCTCCTGTCAGATCAAGTTCTTTTAATCTCGACTTTAAATAATCCCATGATTCATTCCCTGATTCTTTGTCACAGCATTTTGGCTTTGACTGATCGCAGCACAAAAATATATGATGTTTGACTTTTTCAATTTTCAGATCCTCAAGTTTTTCCCGTAATTTTTTTTCTAAACTGTTTCCCATTTTTAATTTTCTTTTAAATTAACTAAAAAGTTTAATTTCAAAAATGAAAACTTTTCTATTCTTGCTAACTGCTAATCGCTAACTAATAATTACCAGCTGTTAAATATTAATTGCCGAAAACGCTTTCCCTCTGTTTGTATGTCTTGTCTGCGTGGAAAGGATCGCTTTTCTTAATCTAACGCTCTTCGGAGTTACTTCCACCAGCTCATCATCTTTAATAAAATCAATTGCCTTTTCAAGTGTCATCGGAACTACAGGTGTCAGTATCATACTTGCATCTTTTCCGGAAGCCCGCATATTTGACAGTTTTTTTCCCTTTGTAGGATTTACATCAAGATCGTTATCTCTGTTATGCTCGCCTACTATCATCCCTTCATATACAGGATCATTAGGTACACTGAATAATGTTCCTCTCGGTTCTAAATTATATAATGAATATGAAAGAGCTGTTCCGGATCTGTCAGAAACCATTGAGCCTGTCAATCTTGTAGGGAAATCTCCTCTGAATTCTTCATATCCCTGAAGATATGAATTCATAATTCCCGTTCCGCGCGTGTCCGTCAAAAATTCATTTCTGTATCCGATCAGTGATCTGGAAGGAATTGTAAATTCCACTCTCACTCTGCCCGTTCCGTGATTCACAAGATTTATCATTCTACCTTTTCTCTTGGAAAGTTTCTCGGAAATCACACCAACAAAACTTTCATCACAATCTATAAACAAATGCTCGATCGGCTCCAGTGTCTTACCGTCTTTCTTCTTATAAATAACCTGCGGTCTTCCAACTGATAATTCATATCCTTCTCTTCTCATTGTTTCAATAAGTATTACCATCTGAAACTCACCTCTTCCTTTTACAACAAAGCTTTCAAGATCATCCGAATCCTCAACTTTCAATGCAACATTACTCAGCGTTTCTTTATGCAGTCTCTCACGGATCTTATTTGACTGAACAATTTTCCCTTCCTTTCCTGCAAGCGGGGATGTATTTATAAAAAACAGCATTGATATTGTCGGCTCATCTACTGCTATTCTTTTTAACGGCTTTGGATTTACTTTATTACAAATTGTATCACCGATATGAACATCTTCGATCCCGGCAAGAATTGCAATGTCACCTGCCAATACAGTTTCTGCATCAGCAAAATTCAATCCTTCATAAACCTGAAGTTTTGAAATTTTCAACGGCAATGCTTTGCCTTCTTCATTTATACAAACCAGTTCATCTTTTTCTGAAATAGATCCGTTGGAAATTTTTCCGATTGCAAGTCTTCCCACATAATCAGAATAATCCAGATCAGCTACCAGCAACTGAAACGGCTCTTCGGGATCAAACGAAGGCGGCGGGATCTCTTCGACTATTGTATCAAATAAAACGCTGAGGTTCTTTCCTCTTTCTTCTTCCAATGTTTTCTGTGCACTTCCGTCTCTGCCTACTGCAAACAATACGGGAAACTCTATCTGCTCTTCAGTAGCATCAAGGTCTATGAAAAGATCATAAACTTCATTTAATACTTCCTGAGCACGGGCATCTTTTCTGTCGATTTTATTTACAACAACAATGATTTTCAGATTAGCTTCTAGAGCTTTTTTCAAAACAAACCTTGTCTGCGGCAATGGACCTTCCGAAGCATCTACCAAAAGTATTACTCCGTTAACCATCATCAGGGCACGCTCAACTTCACCGCCGAAATCAGCATGACCGGGAGTGTCAAGAATATTTATCTTCACATCACCCCATTTTACTGAACAGTTCTTTGCGGCAATTGTAATTCCTCTTTCTCTTTCAAGATCCATGTTGTCCATTACGCGCTCTGCGACTTCCTGATTATCTCTGAACATTCCGCTCTGTCTGAACATATGATCCACTAAAGTTGTTTTCCCGTGATCAACGTGAGCAATAATCGCAATATTTCTTAATTTTGTATTTTGTGACAATTTTTTCATTAATTTAATTAATTTTACCTCTGCAATTGACTTATTTTGAGATTCGTCAAATTTTGGGGGGCGTTTAAAATAAGACTTGTAAAATAACGTTATTAGATATGTTTTACAAGGTAAGGTGAAATGTTTTTCTGAGTTTCTAAATCTTACTTTGGATTCCTATATATTCAAAGTATAATTTTTAATAATTTAACTCTAATTCCTGTTAATTTTGTGACAATTTTCTAATTTCTTGATTTTTTCGAAATATTGGGTAATTTGTTATTAAATAAAGATTGATTTGCAATTTTTTCAATAGCGTCCATAATAATTTTGAGCTTGATCTAAAAGTTTGATATGAAGCAGCATTCTAAATTTAAAATTGATAGGAAAATCAATCTCTTTATTGGAATTTAAAACAATTTTAACCTCATATATTGGAAAAATGCCGGATATTGTTTTAATAATGTCTGATTTTTACTAGTTTAAATTATGGAAGAATTTTGATGTTTTTTGTAAATAAATTTAATAATTTTGGTGTGTGCCACACTTTAAGGTGTGCCACATTTTAAAATGTGGCACGAATTGTTTATATGATTTCAAAAAATCATTAATTTCTATATTTTTTGATATTTTTACAAAAATAAAGCATTTATACAAACAAGATTCCGGTTTTTCCATATCCAAATTAAGTTTTTGAAACTACATTCATTTCTTTCACAATTTCAATTTGTTTTAAAAATTATACTACTAAAATGCAAATTCCTGTCTTAAATTAAAAAAGATTAAAAAAGATTATAAACTGTTTTGACAAGTTTTATTCACTTTGAAAATGTTTTGAACAAAGTCGTTCAAAAGTTTTTATTTAAGTACTTCAATAAATTCCGTGTGATTATTGATATAGCTATTGAAATCGTTTTTAACGGATCTTGCAATTTTTTCAGCACTCACCTCTAAATTCCACTGTTTATAAAGTATATATTATGTATTTTTATACTTATACCCAAATTATAACTAACGAGCCCTTGTAGCTCAGGTGGATAGAGCAACAGTTTCCTAAACTGTGTGCCGGATGTTCGAGTCATCCCAAGGGCACAGTGATAGAATCATTCTTCAATGATAATATCAGGACTCAAATAATTATCTGAATTATTTTTTAATCTTATAACCACATTTAATTTCCCCAATTGATTTTTTTAAATAAATTATGAATAATTCAAATAAAGTAGCTTTGGTAACAGGCGGCGCGAGAAGGCTGGGAAAGGATATTTCTGTCGAACTGGCTAATCTTGGATTTGATATTGTTCTGAATTATAATGAAAGCAGCAAAGCAGTTCTGGAAGAAACCATTGCTAAAATTTCCGAGACCGGTGTAAATGTCTGTGCTGTAAAATGTGACGTTTCAAAATTAAATGAAATAAAGAAAATGTTTAAAGCTGTATATGTTAAGTACAAAAAACTGGATGTTCTTGTTAATAATGCTGCGATTTTTAAACATACCGATTTTCTGAATACGACAGAAAAGATCTATGATAAATTTTTAGATGTCAATCTTAAAAGTGTGTTTTTTTGCAGTCAGGAAGCTGCGAAAATTATGTTGAAAAGTGAAGAATCGCAAAGCAGAATAATTAATATCGCTTCTCTCGGCGGTATTTAGAACTGGACTGGTTATATCCCCTACTCTCTTTCAAAGATCGGTGTGATAAAACTTACTGAACTTACGGCAAAAAAATTAGCGCCGAAAATAACAGTAAATGCAATTGCGCCGGGAACAATTATGATTGATAATGATGATAATGAAAATGTTGACAGAGAAGAGGAAAAAAAATATCCGATGAAAAGATTTGCCGGATCAAAAGATCTTACTTCATTGATAAAATATTTAGTGAAAGAAAATAATTATATTACAGGTCAAACCTTTGTAGTTGACGGCGGGAGAAGCCTTCATTAATAAAAAAATTTACACGATTATTAAAAACAATTCAGGAACAGTAAAGAATTCACAAGTTCATAAACATTTAACTAAAGCAAATACATGGCAACCTTTTTAAACAAAGCTCCGAAAGCGTACCATAATTTAAAATTTTTAAATTCACCCGGCGGAAGATCTCTCAGAATTCTTACTGAATATCAGGAGCCGCTTGAAAGATTTAAAAAATATAAAATTAATCATACAATAGTATTCTTCGGATCAGCCAGAATTCTGCCGAAAAAAGATGCTAAAGTTCAGCTTGCTGAAGTAAGAAGAAAGATCGCCGAATCCAAAAAGAAGGATGCTAAATTAGAGCAGGAATTAAAAAACGCAGAAATGCATCTTGAAATGTCGAGATATTATGAAGAAACAGTTGAGCTTGCATATATGATGACGAACTGGGCAAAAAGCCTGAAGAAACCGAATAAATTCATTGTCTGCTCAGGTGGCGGACCGGGAATAATGGAAGCTGCAAACCGCGGAGCTGCAAAGGCAAAGGGTTTTTCAATGGGATTGAATATTTCACTTCCGTTTGAACAGTATCCTAACAGATATATTTCTCCGGAATTGAATTTTGAATTTCATTATTTTTTCATGAGAAAATTCTGGTTTGCTTACCTAGCAAAGGCACTTGTTATAATGCCCGGCGGTTTTGGTACACTTGATGAACTTATGGAAATTTTAACACTTGTTCAGACTGAAAAGCTGCATAAAAAAATGACTGTAGTTGTTTACGGAAAGGAATTCTGGGATAAAATAATCAATCTTGGGAATATGGCTGATCTTCAGATGATCTCAAAAGAAGATCTGAAACTTTTTAAATTTGTTAATACTCCTAAAGAAGCATTCGATTATCTGAAAAAAGAATTAACTAAAAATTATGTCATTTAAAAAGGGCGGAATATGATAGTAAGCATGACCGGCTATGGAAAAGCTGAAGGAACATTTAACAAAAAAAAATACAATATAGAAATAAGATCTGTTAACAGCAGGTTCTGTGAAATAACTTTCAAATATCCAAAGTATCTTTCAAATAAGGATTTTGAACTGAAAGAACTTGTAAGGAAAAATATTTCACGGGGAAAGATAAGCATTAATCTTAATGTAGATGATGATGAAAACAGTAATTTATCCGGATTAAACGTAGACGAAAATCTTATCAAAGATTATTACAAGTTATTGCAAAAGATAAATAAGATTATCGGTTCAAAAGAAGATGTGAAACTGGAGAACATTCTGAATTTTACGAATTTGTTTATGACAGATCCTTCGATAGAGGCTGATGATAATGAATTCAAATTCATTTGTAAGTTGCTGGTAACCGCAATTGATGATCTCAATAAAATGAGATTAAAAGAAGGTAACAGCCTTAAAAAAGATATGCTTGAGAGAATTAAATTCATTGATAAAGAATCTGAAGTCATCACAAAACTTTCCAAAGACAGAATTGTATCCGAAAGGAAAAGATTGCAGGGAAGAGTGGAAAATCTTCTTAATGATAAAAGGATCATTGATGAGAACAGACTTGAACTTGAAGTAATACTCCTTTCTGATAAAATTGATATAACAGAAGAAGTGATCCGTTTGAGAAGTCATACAAAATATTTTCTGGAATATGCAAAGTCAGATGAGCTGGCGGGAAGAAGGTTGAATTTTTTAATACAGGAAATTAACAGAGAAGTAAATACAATTGCTTCAAAATCAATGGATGCGGACATTTCACAGAGAGCATCAGTACTGAAAGAAGAACTTGAGAAGATCCGCGAACAGTTACAAAATGTCGAATAAACAATGTTATATGTAATTGCAGCGCCTTCCGGCGCAGGGAAAACCACTATTGTCAACGAAATATTAAAACTGAATCCCGGTATTTCTTTTTCTGTGTCAGCAACTACCCGAAAGAAGAGAAAAGGTGAATCAGACGGCAAAGATTATTTTTTCTTTACAAAAGATGAATTCAGGGAAAAGATCAGCAGAAATGAGCTTGTTGAATATGAAATTATTTTTAATGAAGATTATTACGGAACATTGAAATCGTTTGTGGAAGATAATTTAAAAAATGATAAAAGCGTTATATTTGATGTTGATGTAAAGGGAGCACTTGCTATCAAAAATATTTACCATGAAAAAGCCAGACTGATTTTTATAATGCCTCCGGATGTTGAGACACTGAAAAACAGGCTTAAAAAGCGTGCTACTGAAAGCTCTGAACAGATAAATGAGAGAATAAATAGGGTAGATTTAGAAATCGGAAAAGCAAATGATTTTGACTATATTGTAGTAAACGATAACCTCGAACAAGCTGTATCCGAAGTAAATAAAATCATAAATTCTTAAAATATATTAAATAAAACAAACATTATGTCAATAGTAACTTTAGATCTTGATAAATTTGAATCAAAAACAGCGAATTTATACGAATCAATTGTTGTAGTTTCCAAAAGATCCAGACAAATTAATGATTCGATCAAACTTGAACTGAATCAGAAACTTGAGCCTATTATCGCAAAAGAAACTGAAGATGATTCCATTATGAATCAGGATAAACTTAATATTTCGCTTGAGTTTGAAAAAAGGGAAAAACCGACCATTAAATCCATCAGTGAATTAATGGATGATAAACTCAATTACAGATTCAAATATCAGGACGAAGGAAAAGAATAATTTTAAAGTTTTAAGTTTCTAATTTTTGTTCATTTCATTGTTAATTAAAATATCCCTGTAACAGAGGGATATTTTTTTATCATTTAATTTTATGCTAAAAGGTAAAAAAATATTGATCGGTATTTCAGGCGGGATCTCTGCTTATAAGATCTGCTATCTCGTGAGAATGTTTATAAAACAATCTGCCGAAGTAAAAATAATTATGACACCGTCGGCAACAAAATTTGTCTCTCCCATTACACTTTCAGCTCTTTCAAAAAATGAAGTTATAATTAATATGTTCCCTGAGAAAAATGATTTTACAAATGCAGAAAAAGTTGAGACAAAAACATGGCATGTGAATCTGGGGTTATGGGCTGATGTTTTTATTATTGCACCGGCAACAGCAAATACAATTTCTAAAATTGCCCACGGAGTCAGTGATAATTTTCTGACGACAACTGTCCTTGCTTCAAGATGCCCTTTAATAATCTGTCCCGCCATGGATGATGATATGTATAAAAATCCTGCGACAAAGGCTAATCTGGCGATCATCAAAAGTTTTGGATACGAAATAATCAATCCGGTTTTTGGAGAACTTGCAAGCGGAATCATTGGCGAAGGGAGAATGGCAGAGCCTGAAGACATACTTGGCTTCACTTCAGATCTTATTCTTAAAAAAAGTGATCTGAAGGGAAAGAGAATTTTAATTACAGCCGGTCCAACAATAGAGTTTCTGGACAGCGTAAGATATATAACAAATTCTTCGACCGGCAAGATGGGATTTGAGATTGCCCGTGCAGCAAGGGACAGAGGTGCGGATGTAACTTTGATCTCCGGACCTGTTGCATTGAGTGATATAGACAATGTGAAAAGAATTAACGTAAAAACATCTGCTGAAATGTTTGAAGAAGTGAAATTAAATTTAAAGAATAAAGATCTGATAATAATGTCTGCCGCAGTCGAAGATTTCAAACCCGTGAATACAATTGACAAAAAAATAAAAAAGGAAAATAATAAAAATTTTATCTTTGAATTTGAAAAAACTGCGGATATTCTGGAATATATAGGAAAGCATAAAAAGAATTTTAAGCTGATCGGCTTTGCGCTTGAAACTGATAACGGAATTGAAAACGCAAAAAGTAAACTAAAAAATAAGAATCTTGATCTGATAGTATTGAATAATCCAAAAACAAAAGGCGCCGGGTTCGGAACTGATACAAATGTTGTAACTCTGATCAATAAAAATAAAATTGAAGAATTTCCTTTGATGAGTAAATATGATGTCGGGAATATTATTATTGACAATTATCTGAAAATGAAATGAGCAGGGAAAAAGCTAAAATACTGGAAGATACTCTGAATTATCTGAAGTTTTACAAAGAGTATAATAATTATATTATTTATGAAAGTGATGTAAAAGAAAGCGCTTCGGGAATAGATTTTTCACTGACAGAAAAAACTGAATACAGTACAAACGAGAGTAAAGTAGAGATTTCCTCTGAACCTGCTGTATTAGAAAACATTTCAGTTGCTGAGATCAAAACTGAAAAAATTACAAAAAAAATCGAATCTGAAGCGAAAAAAATAAATTCAGGAATAAACTGGGACAATTGCGGCACACTTGTCAATATGAGTACAGAAGTAAGTAAATGCTGTTTATGTAATGTACTTTCGGAGAAGAGAACTCAGACAGTTTTCGGTTTCGGAAATCCAGATGCAGAAATAGTTGTGATTGGCGAAGCTCCAGGCGCAGAAGAAGATGTACAGGGAAAACCATTTGTAGGAAGGGCAGGAAAACTGCTTACTGATATACTGAAAGCAATAAATTTCGACAGGGAGGAAATATATATTTGCAATATTTTAAAATGCAGACCCCCTGAAAACCGGAATCCGCTTCCTGATGAAATTGCGAATTGCGAACCTTATTTATACAAACAACTTGAACTGATAAAACCTAAAATGATACTGGCTTTGGGGACTTTTGCAGCTCAGACATTATTGAAAAGCAAGGAACCACTTGGAAAACTCAGAGGAAAACTGCATTTATACAATGGAATTAAAATGATGGTCACATATCATCCAGCCGCATTACTAAGAAATCCAAGCTGGAAAAAACCTACCTGGGAAGATGTCCAGATCTTCAGAAAAGAATTTGATCTTATAAAAGGTCTGAAATAAAAAAGCATTTTTAATCATAAATTTCAGTCGGGGTGTTTCACTGAAATTTTTAATTTTATAATTTAATATTTATTCAGCATAAATACATAAAGATTTCATGTCAAAGAAAAAATATAGTAAAATAAAAACCGAAGATCCCGTAGATGAAACAATGGAGATCCAAAACGGGAGAATACCGCCAAATGCTCTTGAGCTGGAAACAAAAATACTAGGATCCATTCTCATTGATAATCAGGTAATGAATGACGTTGTACAGTTACTAGAGCCGAAACATTTCTACAGACCGTCGCATGCTATTATTTATCAGGCAATGATAAATCTTGATGGAAAAAAAGAACCTGTAGATCCTAACACACTTAAGGAAGAATTAAAAAGATTAGGTAAGCTGGAAGAAACCGGCGGAATTGAATTCATAATCGAACTTACATCATCAATTTCCACTTCCGCAAATGTTGAATTTTATACCCGTATAGTTTTTGAAAAATTTATACTTAGAAATCTGATAAGCATTTCATCGAAGATTGCTGATAAGTGCTTTGATCCAACTTCAAATACATTTTCAACACTTGATGATGCTGAGCAAAAAATTCTGGATATTTCCGAATCATTGTCAAAGAAAAAAGTTTTATCCGTTAAGGATGAACTGGATAAAATGATAGAGGATTTTGGAAATCAGCGAGGAAATAAAACTGCTATTATCGGAATTCCCACAGGTTTTACTGATCTTGATGATATGACAGCGGGATTTCAGAAATCTGAATTTGTGGTAATTGCCGGACGACCTTCACATGGAAAGACTGCTTTTTCCATGAACATAGCCAGAAATGCGGCAGTTGATCATGGTAAATCTGTTGGGATATTCAGTCTTGAAATGTCATTCAGAGAATTACTGCTCAGACTATTGTCAGGTGAAGCAAGAGTGGACGGGAAAAAACTGAAAACCGGTAAATCAAGTACAGATGAATGGAAAAGAGTAATGCATACCTACCACAGACTTAAAACAAATTTATACATTGATGATACAAGCGAACTAACAATTTTAGAGATCCGTGCTAAAGCCAGAAGAATGAAAATGGATTATGATATTGATATGATCATAGTTGACTATTTGCAGCTTATCAGAGGTCCAGAAAATTCTGAAAGAAGAGACCTTGAAGTTGCATATGTTTCGAGAGGATTAAAAGCGCTAGCAAAGGAACTTGACATACCTGTTGTTGCCTGCGCACAGTTAAACCGTTCGGTAGAGCAGAGAGGCGGAAAGGAAAAACGTCCGCAGCTTGCTGATCTAAGGGAATCCGGAGCTATAGAACAGGATGCTGACGTTGTAATTTTTGTTCACCGGCCAATCATGGGAATGAAATCAAATCCCGATGACCCTGATTTTGAAAGTTTGAAACGCAAAGCTGAAATTATAATAGGAAAACAGAGGAATGGTCCGGTTGGTGATTTTGAACTGATATTTCTCAATGAATATGCAAAATTTGAAAATTCTACTAAACACCCGCCGGCATTTGAAATTCCCAAAGATTTAAATCCCGTTGATCCTTTTTAAAATCAGGTTCAAAAAAAAAAGCCCGGACTTTACAGAACGGGCTTTTAATTTTGTTAAAAACTAATTACGATTTCTTTTCTGATTTATTCTTTCCGGTACATTTACTTCCGTCACCGCATTTTGACTGACTGCATTCCAGACCTTTTTCCTTCACAGAAGCTGAAATAATTTCAGGAGTTGTGTCTTTGTCAGAATAAAAAACTTTTACGTTTGTCATTTTGGAAACTTTACAGGTTTCACCGTAACTGACTTCTTTTACTCCGGAAACACCCATTAATTTGTTTGTCATTCCGGGTTTACAGCCGTCACAATCAATCTTATCTGTTGTAAATTCAAAAACTGCAAATTCAGTATTTGCTTCCGTTCCTGAACTAGTCATTGATCCTGATTCACAGCTCTTTTTACTTTCAGTAGAGCTGCCGGTTCCTGTGGTTTTTGTGCATGATGATGAACAATCTTTGGAATTTGTACCATCTTTATCATCGGCAATTAAATTGTTATTCATGGAATACATAATTCCAAGAGCAAGAATTACTACTAATGAACTGATGACGATAATTTTCTTTTTCATAGTTTATTTTTTTTAATTAGAAATAATTGTTTATTTATTTTTAAAAGATTTTGGATTTTAATTATAATCTTCTTCTAACGTTTCTTCATGGATATAAATTTCATTCTTCTTTAACTTTTCATTTTTATCAATAATAATAATCCTGTTGCCGGGTTTTACAACTTCATCTTTGCGAGTTGTTTTAAATTCTTTCCCAGGTTTGTTAAATTTAATTTTCTGTAAAGGATAAACTTTGATTTTATATTTATTTACATTTTCCTTAAATCCCGATTTATTGTTAATTACACATTCTCTGTTAACTTTTGTATTATTATATTCAAAACCGTAACCATTTTCGCTGTTTTCATCGGTAAAAATCTTTACTTTAACTTTATTTAATTTGCAGTCTTCTTCCGCAATAACTTTCAGTTTGTTCGAATTTAAATTATTAATTTTTGAATATTTTGAATTTTTGTCTCGAAGTATATCTAATTCAGCAGTAAAATCAATGTTTTTATCAGGAATTGGCTTTTGAATATTTGCCTGCTTCACTTTAATTTCCGAAATTAAATTCTCGGACTTTGAAAAATCAGAATTATTGATTTTGAGTCTTTTAAAATTCCCGGACCTGGATTTAATGATCTTGTTATCGCTTTTTTTAATCAGAGAACTAAATGGTTCGAACATCACAGATTCTGTAAAATCAGAATTAGATTCAACAGGAATTGCTCTCATGGAAAAGTCCAGTTTATGACTTATATCCTCACCAAACTGGTAGTAAATAAAACCGGCTAATAGGGAAATTATTACAGAAGAAGTGAATCTGTATCTGTTTCCGGAACTTATATTTGATTTAATTTCCATTGCAATTATCTGTTAATGTTAACTCGATCTTCTTGAATAAATATAGTATAATTTTATTGCAAAAAAAATTATAAACCTGTATTATTTTATATCTATTAAAGATTCATAAATTGCTGTTTTATAAGTTTTTTTACTTTTTTAATTCTTTTATATATTTTTCTATTTCAATAATTCTGTTTTCAGGATCAGGATGGGTAGATAAGAACTCCGGTTGTCTGCTGCCACCGGAAGCCTGTTTAAGAATTTTCATAACTTCGATCTGAGCTTCAGGCTGATAACCTGTTTCATATAAATATTTCACACCAAACCTGTCAGCTTCGATCTCATCTTCTCTGCCGTATTTCATATTTACAACACTTCCGACATATCTGGCAATTGACGACTGCATATTAGGTGAATTCGGATCAAAGAGAGCAATATCGGTTGCGCTAACCAATCCCTGAGTTAATTCTTCCTTAGCCATATGTTCAGCTGAATGCCTCCCAATCACATGTCCGATCTCATGCCCGAGAACACCTGCAAGCTGATCTTCATTTTGCAATAATTTCAAAAGTCCCATAGTAATAAATATCTGTCCTCCTGGAAGCGCAAAAGCATTTACAGTATTTGGATCAGCTAATGTATGAAAATTAAATTTATATTTCGACTTCGATGCTTCTGTACCGTTAACTATCTTTTGTCCAACCTTTGTTACCATATCCCTGATCTTCGGGTCGGATACTTCACCTCCGAATTCACGGATCATCTGGGGTGCGCTGTTTAAACCCAATGCAACTTCCTGCTCCTGCGTGAGACTTACGCGCTGCTTTTCACCGGTTATGGGATTTACATCAGTTTTACTGTAATATGATATTAATGCT
>DAIPYE010000019.1:22981-27074 GCA_036782915.1 Bacteroidota bacterium
CGCCGCAAATATCAATTTCCCTTTTGAAGAAATATTGCTGTTCATAATTCTGTATTTTTATAAAATTTAAAAATGAAAACAAAATTAAATTTAATTATTTTATTCTCTTTATTGTTACCAGGGTTCTGTCATCTGAGTAAATACCCTTTGCTGAAAAAACTGAAACATTCTGACATATCAAATTACAAATTTCCTTGGGACTTCTGTCTTTATGCTTTGTGATTTCTTCCTTTATCCTGTCTTCGCCGTAAAATTCAAAATTCTCATTTGTTGCTTCTGCAATTCCGTCTGTATATAAGAGCAATATATCATTTATTTTAAAATTAATACTGTCCGAAAAATACTTCTGATTCGGCGCAGGACCAAGTACAGAGCCGGTGGAATCAAGAGTTTCTATTATTCCTGAATCTGCATTATAAAACAAAGGCGGATTCTGCCCGGCGTTTACATACTGACATAAACCTTTTTTATCATCTATAAGCTCACAAAAAAAGAGAGTCACAAATCTTTCATATGGAAATGTCTCATATACAAGATTATTTATTCTGCCGATCATTTCTGTCATCTTTGTATTAAACCCAACTCCCATTTTCAATGCACCCGAAACATAAAGTGATTGGGCAGCGGCAGATATGCCTTTTGAAGCAGCATCACCAATGGCAATTCCAATCCTGTCTTTTTCTTCATTTTCAAGATAATCAAAAAAATCTCCTCCTACTATCTGATCAGGAATTGACATTCCGAACATTTCATAATTCCCGAATTTCATTTCATGTTCGGGTAATATGCTTCTTTGAATTTCCCTTGCCTTTTCCAGTTCCTGTAAATTTTCTTTAACAGTTGATTCTATTCCCTTAGTTCTTAATATCGAACTTAAGGTCATGCTGATAATATTTAGTGTATTCAGCAGATCTCCGGCAAGACTTTTTGCATTTAATGCGATCAGATACTGATACAGAAAAAATACTTCATCATTGGAATCTTTAAGTTTATACCTTTCGCCCACACCTGTTGCTGAATAATGATAAATACCTTTTTCAATGAGATACTCATCCGTTTCTTCAGCAATTACAGACCTGTTCAGTCCTACTTTTTTAAACATTGGATACTTATCAATTTTCACTTCATAATCTTTCCTTATCATGTCTACACTTCCTTTTTGCTCGATCAATTTAAAAGCATCATGCTTATCATTTAATTTCCATAACCTACCGCCGATAATGCTTATTTCTTCATTATTAATTATCTGCTGAAGCACATACCCGAGCAATTCCTCTTCTTTTTCAATTTTAGGAGCTTCTTTTATAATATTTTCCAGTGTCCTGTATAGTTTTTTCTGTTCCATTAATATATTTTAATCTGATTGAAAATAAATAAAATTTTAAGGTATTATAAGCTTTTCTTTATTTTTCTGAAAATATATCTGCCCTAACTCTGCACCTACAACGAATATTACGGAAATATAATATATATAAAATATTGTAATTGCCACAGTTGCATAAGTACCGTAAATTCTTCCATAGTTTGCAATTTTAAGAATGTAAACAGAAAATAAAACCTTCAGCGCTTCAAAAAATACTGAAGCTATTAGTGATGAAAACAACACAACTTTCTTGTTGAATTTCCAATGCGGTACATAAGCATACAATACATAGAATAAACAAAACGAAACAACCAGACCGAGTATCACCGGAATTATTTTTTGAAATAAAGTAAGTACAACATGTTCTCCGAATATACCTTGCGAATATATCTCTACTACCTGAACGGAAGATGTTAATGCCATTGATGTAAGAAATAATATTACACTTATAATTACAAGAAGAAAATCTCTCAGTTTGCCTATAAAATAATTTAATTCCGAGTTAACCTGATATATCTTTCTCAATACTTCCCGCATAGCGCTGAATAACCCGCTAACAGTCCAGAACAATCCTGCAAGGCCTATTGCTCCTGTTAAAAATGTATTTGTGGTCAGCTCCTTTGTTCTGTCAATAAGTTCAAAAATTATTCTTTCCTTATATTGCTCCGGTAGCGGTATCATGCTGTTCAGATAACTTACAAGCCTGTCCTGAACAGTATAACTGTCGAGATATAATCCAAGTATTGTCAACATCATTAGAAAAAACGGAATCAGACAGATCAGCACATTAAAAGAAATTCCGGATGACATTATCCAGATATGATCATTATCAAATTTATTAATAAGATTATCTAAATAATAATAAACAGTTTTATAGATTTTAGAATTTTTAACAGAATTGACAATACCCCATACAAACTTTTTCATTGATTATTCCAGTTTACCGGTTTTCTTTTCAATTGCTTCCAGAAAATTTTTATCATAAATAATTTCACTGATTTTAAGTATCAGATCACTGGTAATTATATCTTCTGAAATATGAGCTGATCTTTTTCTGATATACAGATATGCTTCTTCACTGCCTTTACCGCTTTTAAGCGGTCTGAGAAAATCTATCCCCTGAACTGCGCATAAAATTTCTATTGCAATTATTTTTTTAACATTGTTAACCACGTCAAATGCTTTTTTGGCGCTTACAGATCCCATGGAATTATGATCTTCCTGATTTGCGCTAGTAGGAATTGAATCGACAGAGCCCGGATGACACAGAACTTTGTTTTCACTGACAAGTGAAGCGGCTGTATACTGAACTATCATTAATCCGGAATTCAAACCACCGTTATCAGTTAAGAATCTGGGAAGTCCGCTGAGACTTCCGTCGACAAGTCTGGCTGTTCTTCTTTCACTTATACTTCCAAGTTCACTTACAGCAATGGCAAGAAAATCTGCTATCAGAGCAAGCGGCTCGCCGTGAAAATTTCCGCCTTCTATATGTTCGCCTGATTCAGGAAATATAAGAGGATTATCTGTTGCAGAATTTATTTCTGTCTCAAGTATTTTTTTGCAATATTCGATCGTATCTTTTACAGCACCGTGTACCTGCGGCATACATCTGAGAGAATATGCATCCTGTACTTTTCCGCAGTCTTTATGTGACTGCATGATCTTACTTCCCTTCAGTAAATTTCTTAAATTTTTTGCGGAAGAGATCTGTCCTTTATGCGGTCTGACTTTCTGAAGTTTATCTGAAAATGCTCTGGATGTTCCTCTCATTGCATCAAGCGAAAGGCTTCCGGAAACATCAGCGCATTTTGATAAATATTCAGCATCGTAAATTGATTTGCAGATATATGCTGACATCATCTGCGTTCCGTTTATCATAGCAAGTCCTTCTTTTGCAGAAAGTTTTATTGGTTTAATTTTTTTTGCTGCCAATGCTTTTCTGCTTTCTGTTATTTCACTGTTAAGTTTGCAACTCCCCTCTCCGATAGCTGTCAAAGCTAAATGTGAAAGCGGCGCAAGATCGCCTGAACTTCCGACAGACCCCTGAGACGGGATAAGAGGAATTATTCCCGAATTGAAAATTTTAATCAGATGATTAATTAACTCAAGTCTCACTCCGGAATATCCCAGCGCAAGAGAATTTATTCTGAAAAGCAGCATAAGCCGTACTATAAAATCGGGGATGTATTTTCCGACACCTGCTGAATGTGAAAGTATTAAATTTCTCTGAAGCTTCTCAATATCCTTCTGTGAAATTTTTACATCTTTGAATTCACCGAATCCGGTAGTAATTCCGTATATAGCCTTGTCATCCGCAATCCATTTTTCAACTAGTTGCCTTGATGCAAGAATCTTCTTTTCAGAGGTTTTATCCAGTGATATTTTATGATTTTGCAGTACTATTTCTATTGATTTGTTCACGGTAAGGTTCTTACCGGTGATAAGGATAATTTTTTGCATGTCACAATATACAAACGATGAAAGGAATTATAAAGATAGAAAAGAGCAACAAAACAGTGAGCAGTGAGCAGTGAGCAGTTAGGATTAGATAGTTAAAAATAATTTTGATTTTCAAAAATTTGAAATCAGATAAAAAAAAAGCCGGAAATTATAATTGTCCGGCTAATTGTTAATTGTTAATTGTTAATTGTTAATTGTTAATTGTTAATTGCTAATTGTTAATTGCTAATTATCTCTCTTCACCTTCATCTTCTTCGTAACTGTTTT
>DAIPYE010000020.1:0-27060 GCA_036782915.1 Bacteroidota bacterium
TAAAATACTTTTTAGATTTTAACCATTTCCCTCCGATAAATAAATCATATTCTGATTTAAGTTTAATGTGTTTGGAATCTTCTAGTGATTTTGAATATTCCCATGCAGATTTTTTCAAAGCTCCGTTTGACTGATTGCTGCTCTTGCCATTGGTTTTGATATTACTACCGTTGAAAGAAACTATTTGCTTCTGTTCTGATTGTGTTTTCATTTTTTAAACTCTTAAAATTTTTAAACTGTAATCTATAATCCGGAAAATGTTTCAAATAATTCTCTGATTTCAGGATTTGATGGTCTGGGAGCGTCTTCATAAATTATCTCACCTCCCGGTCCGATAAACAGGAATCTGGGTATTCCGCCTATCATATAGTCTTTCATTATTTTTGTTTCAGGAGTTGATGTGTACAGTTGTATTCCTTTCATGTTCTTTTCAGTTACCATGCTTCTCCATTTCAATGTATCTTCGTCAATGCTTATGCTGATGAAAACAATATTTCTGCCGCTGTAATCTTCTTCAAGCTCTTTCAAAAAAGGGACTTCGTAAAGGCAGGGCTTACACCAGGTAGCCCAAATATCTGCATAAACATACTTTCCTTTAAAATCAGATAATGATATATCTTTACCGTTAATATCACGATATGTAAAATCAGGAGCAAGATTTCCTTTTGATAACCGGTCTCTTGTTTCCTTAATTTTCACAATCTCTTTTTTCAATGAATCATTGGATGAACTTTCAGTAAATTCTTTTAAAGCATTTATATACCAGTCTTGATCTGACTGTCTGTTATTTTTCCTTAAAAAATCAAATACCAGCATATCTTTAATTTCCGGATCAGTTAATACTTCTCTTAACTTTGAATGTTTTTGACTTAGTTCATCCTGTTTTTTTATCGATCCTGAAGTGTTATCTTTTTTAACTAAATAATCTACATACGTATTAATCAGCGATAAATAATTCTTGTTGCTCAACTCTTCTTTATTGTTAAAAGGAACTTCCTTCAAAAAACTAAAATAGTTTTCATCAGGAATAAATCCCTGTTCTCCATTTGCAAGATTGGCTTTTGCATAATTTATTTTTAATCTGTAGTAGTTGTACATTATACTTTTAAGCTCAGCTTGTATGTATTCTTCAGAAACATACTTTGCATTTTTCAAATATGTGTTTACTAACTTTTCCATTTCTTTCCTGTTCTCATCAATCAGGTTTAAATAAACTGATGGTTCGGATTTAATAAGCTTTGCGTATTTTAAACTGAATTCATTGCTGAGTATTGTCTTCTTTGCTGAATAGTTATTCAATTCAGAACCCATTCCGGTTATCGTCAATGAGTTCTGAGGATTTTCCGAATCTACACTTATATTCAGATCAAAACCTTTATCAAGCATAAGTGTTATTTCCTGTGTCTTATTTGAAAATATCAGATTGCTTTTACTATCAGTTTTTGAATCTAATGTTTCTGATTTTGTTGCTGTTCCGTAAATTATTTTATAAACTTTTAATGTATCTGATTTCAGTCTGATCTCAAATTCTCCCTTTCCATTCAATCTGATTGTATCACTCAGTGTACTCGGAGAGTCTCTTTCCTTAAATTCAATAAATTCCCTTGGAGGATTAATTACTTTTCCCTTGATGATAATTCCGGAGCTGTCCTCTTTGCCATTTTTACTGCATGAAACCAAAGCAATACACGAAGCAATAAACAAGACGTTTAGAAATTTGATTGATGATTTGGAATATTTTCGATAATAAAAATATAACTTTGTCTTTAATTCAGACATAATTGTAATTGAATTTTTCGTTTTTAAAAACTTTTTAGTTCTTCGCTAAAAAGCTTCAGTAGTTCGCTCATCTTCTTTCTTTGCTCCAAATTCACCAAGATCTTTGCCTTCTGTTTCTACAAATTTTTTAATTACATCAATATTTTCCAGAAGAAGTTTTGCTTTTGCAAGCCCGAATGAAAACGGAAATTTACTCTCCGGATTCAGATTCAGAACTTTATTTCCTTTGTATTCCTGTATTTCCGGCATAATGTATTTTTATTTAAATTAATTATTTGTTTTAAAATTAAAATTATCAGGATTACTGATCTTTGAATAATGTTCATTTACAGAACTCTTTAATTCAGCTTCAAGATCTTTTTTGTTTTCACACTTATAATTAGTTTCAAAAAACTTTAATCCTTCATCTTCATTAGTTACAATTTTTTGCTGGATAATGTATGCTAAATAATAATTCTTTACCTGACTGCTTTCGTCACATACATTTCCTGTTTTTGCATATTCATTTATCAGATCGGAATAATCTTCCGCAAAAGGAACCAGTTCCTGTAACACTTTGCTGCTTTTGATATCCTTATTCAGCATCAACTTTCCTTTGTCATAAGTTAAGGCGTATGAATACTTCGCTTCCATTTTCGGATCTCCGACACGGACATTTGAAACTATATCATTTACTTTATCTACTTTTGAAATTAATTCAGCATTATGAACTTCGCATTTCGGATCCGGACCCATGGAAAAGTCAAAGATCACATACATATTGTAATCACTTCTTGTATTGCCTGTTTCCAGCTCCAGCAAAAACTCACTGTTGCCATCGTTGTTCAGATCAACAGATTTATCGGAATTATACCCTGAATGAAAATTATCTGCGCTGAATACATTATCGCCTGATTCGTTCTTAACAACCATTCCGCCTGAATAAAATACTGAATCATTCCATGTGAGAATTATTTTATATTTATCTGCCGGAATTTCTTTTGTTACTATTTGTGATTGGACAGCATTTAGGTTTACAAAGATAAATAATAACACTGTAATTAATTTTTTCATTTTCATTTTTATTTTTTATTAATATTAGGGGTTAAATAAATAATTTTGCTGATCGTTTATGTAATTTAAATTTTCGGAAACAATTTTTTTGAGATCCTTTTTAACTCTCTTTTTATCCTTACATCTGTAATATTTATCAAAGAATTTCCATCCGTTGTTTTCCATACCGTCAATTTTCTTCTGAGTGAGAAATGCTTCATACAATATTTGAATCTGACTGTCTTCTGCGCAAATGTCAGTTTCAGAATTATATCTCTCAATCATTTCAAGAAATTCCTTTTCTTTAACTTCAGTATTTTTAAAGTTTTTGTTTTCAGAACTTTCTGTATCTGGAATCATTTTACCGGATTGAAATTTCAAATTGAAAGAATATTCCGCTCCGATATATCCCGGACTTAATCTGACAGTTGATCTTATTTCCGGAACATCATTCTCGCCGGAGATCAATTCCGAATTATGAATGCTAAATGGTTTTGAAATATTACTCAAATCAAATATTAAAAACATATTATAATCATAAATTAAAGCTCCGGTACTCAGATCCAGTATTAACTCAGCCGTTCCGTTGTTATCAAGATCGATGAGTGTGTCCCATTGAAATGCCGTGAAAAAACTGTCAACTCTGAAGACTTCAGTGTTTTTAACTCTGTCAGTAATTGTTACAGAACCCGTAAAATAATCGACTTCATTGTTTTCTATAAGGATCATGTAATTATCAGTGTATATGTTTTTACGGAAACTACCTTTTTCATTTTGGGAGTAAACGGAACTATGTAAGAACAATATAAATAAGTTTATGCTGATAAATATCTTTGTAATTTCCTTCAATTTCTAATCAAGTGTGAAATAATCAGCTCCCTGATAAAATCCTGTTTTTTGCTTTTCGATCTGCATTAATATATCATTAAGAACAGAGCTTGCGCCAAGTCTGTATAATTCCGGTGTCAGCCATTCTTCTCCCAGCGTTTCTTTCATCAAAACTAAATATGCAATTGCATCTTTAGCTGTTTTAATTCCTCCTGCAGGTTTCATTCCAATTTTAATTCCGGTTTCTTCATAATAATCTCTTATTGCTTCAAGCATTACAAGTGTGACTGCAAGTGTCGCTGCCGGCTGAACTTTCCCCGTTGAAGTTTTTATAAAATCTCCGCCTGCCATCATTCCAATAAAACTGGCTTTACGAACATTGTCATAAGTTTCAAGTTCACCTGTTTCAAGAATTACTTTTAAATGAACTTCACCGTTAACTTTATGCTTATTGTTGTATTCGACAGATGAGTTCACACAACATTCTTTGATTGCTTTTATTTCATTATATACAAATTCATAATCACCGGATAAAAACTCTCCGCGTGAAATAACCATATCGATCTCATCTGCTCCGTCGGCAATACATCTTTTTACATCTTCCAGTTTTAATTTCAAAGGATATTGTCCGGATGGAAATGCAGTTGCAACCGATGCAATATGAATTCCGGAATCTCTCACTGCTTCCTTTGCAAATTTTATCATATTCGGATAAACGCAGACAGCCGCAACATGCGGAATTGTGTCATCACCCGGTTTCGGATGAATTGCTTTCTGACACATTGCATGAACCTTGCCTTCGGAATCTTTCCCTTCAAGAGTTGTAAGATCTATCAGCGATATAGCTTTTTTCAATGCCCAGATTTTGCTTTCAGTTTTAATGCTTCTCGAAGAAAGCATTGCTGCCCGCTCTTTAGCCCCGATCTCGTCAACGGAAAAGTTGAAGTTGTTCAGAAAATTTTTAAAGTTATTCATAAATAGTAAAATTTCTTAATATATGTTAATCCTGCAAAAATCGTATTTTGCTTTCTTGAAGATCATTATAATTATAATTGGATCAAAAATAACTATTTCAATTCTAAGATTCAGTTTAAATTACTTTAAAATCTCCTTGCAATCATCAGGTTCAGCATCAGGTTCAGCATCAGTGACATCAGGTTCGATTTTAATGCAGATTTCATTATCTGAAAATTTAATTTTTTCATCTTTCGATTCTTTGGTTTCAGTTTCTTCAAAATTATAAATATTTACAGAAAGCGGAGGCAAAGTAACATTAACAGAATGACTGAATTCAAATCTCGGACTGTCATTTGAAAATACACCGCCTAAATTTCCTTCACCGCTGCCTCCGAATTCAGATGCATTACTGTTCAGTATTTCCCTGTAAAATCCTTTCTTTGGAACACCGAATAAATAATCCTCTCTTTTAACAGGCGTCATATTAAATGTAAACATAAGAATTTTGCTTTTATCTGAATTATATCTTACAAATGCAATTACACTGTGATCGGCATTTGAAAAGTCCAGCCACTGAAAACCCTTGCTGTCAAAATCCTCTTCGTAAAATGCAGGATATTCTTTGTATAAGCGGTTTAATTCTTTGAAGTAAATGTGAAACTTTTTGTTTAAATCATTTTCCAGAACTTTCCAGTCAAGAGAGATTTCTGAATTCCATTCACTGAACTGCGCAATATCATTTCCCATAAAGTTCAGCTTCTTTCCCGGATGGCTGAACATAAATCCGAACATCAATCTTAAGTTCGCAAATTTCTGAAATTCTTCTCCTGTCATTTTTCCGATCAGAGATTTTTTCAAATGAACAACTTCGTCATGTGAAAACGGCAATAAAAATTTTTCATTGAATGCATACCAGATGGCAAAGGTAAGTTTGCCGTGATGAAATTTCCTGAAAATCGGATCCATTGAAAAATAAGAAAGTATGTCATGCATCCAGCCCATATTCCATTTCATGTCAAACCCGAGACCTCCAAGATGCACAGCTCTGGTCACTCCGGGCCATGATGATGATTCTTCCGCGATCATCATAACACCTTTATGATTTTTGTGAACTGTTTCATTAAGCAGTTTCAAAAAACTAATCGCTTCCAGATTTTCATTTCCACCATGTATGTTTGGTATCCATTCTCCATCATCCCTGGAATAATCAAGATAAAGCATTGATGCAACTGCATCTACTCTCAAACCGTCTATATGATATTTTTCAAACCAAAACAGAGCATTGGAAATCAAAAAATTTCTTACTTCATTCCTTCCGTAATCAAATACAAATGTTCCCCAGTCTTTATGAAATCCTTTTTTAGGATCTTCGTAAGCATAAACTTCTTTACCCCCGAAATTGGCAAGTCCGTGTTCGTCAGTAGGAAAATGCGACGGTACCCAGTCAAGTATGACACCTATATCATTCTGATGACAATAGTCCACAAAATACATGAAATCTTCCGGCGAACCGTAACGGCTTGTCGGTGCAAAATAATTCACAACCTGATATCCCCATGATATATCCAGCGGATGCTCCATAACAGGAAGGAGGTCGATATGTGTGTAATTCATTTCTTTTACATAATCCACAAGCTCATGCGCCAGATCCCTGTAATTTTTGTATCCCCATTCATTGGGATGATCTGTTTCACCAAAGTTTCCGGTAAAATCTTTTTTCCAGGAGCCGGCATGCACTTCATAAATTGAAACAGGTGTGCTTTTGTATAATGGTTTTGAAGGAGGAAATTTTTTTCTCCGGTATATCCATTCTTTATCTTTCCATTTGTGCTTTGCTATCGAGGTAATCACTGATGCATTGCTCGGTCGCACCTCTGATTCCAAAGCATACGGATCTGATTTCAGAACAATTGTATTTAATTTTGATTTTACTGCATATTTATATACTGTTCCTTCTTTCAATCCCGGAAAAAATAATCCCCAGTATCCTGAATGATTTATTTTTTGCATGGGATGAACTCCGGCTTTCCAGTTATTGAATTCACCGACAATGCTTACACACTTTGCATCCGGAGCCCAAAGCGCAAAATGAACTCCTTTTATTTTATTAACTGACTGAAATCTTGCACCGAGTTTATCATAACTTTTATAATGATTCCCTTCGCCAAGCAAATGAAGATCAAGATCACTTAATTTTAAGGAAAAACTGTACGGATCAAATATTGCTGTCTGCTCGTTTTTTTCATTTACATAAATCAATTTATAGGAAGTAACTTCTTTAAAGCTTTCAAATACTGCCTGAAAGATCCCTTCATCATTTAATTTCTGCATCTCAATCTTTTTCCTTCTGCCTTTAATCTTGACGGCAGCTTCCGTAGCATCGGGAAGAAATGCATTTATAACAATTATATTATTGTGATTTAATTTGTGAGGACCAAGAATATTAAAAGGTTTGCTCTCTTCGAATTGTGTAATTTTTTGCACAGCTCTTCGTGTCAGATTCTTTAGCTGTACTCCGTTCACATCGGTTGAGATCTTTTTCATTTGTTAAAATCTGAAAAAGAATTTTAAATATAAATTCAATTATATAAATTTGTTGATTAATAAAGAAGTGTTTTGTAAACTGCGAATATTAATTTTCTTTTTGATTTATCTAATGTTTTTTAAATATAATAAATATTTAATTTTTCTGTGAATTCACTTATAAAGAAGATATCTTTTTTAACATTTTATATGTTAATTTCCAATATTTCTTTTGCTCAGTTTTCAGAAGCAAGAGATTATCAGAATTCGCCTGTCAGCTTAAACGATATAAATTT
This sequence comes from Bacteroidota bacterium, assembly GCA_036782915.1. Classification (GTDB taxonomy): domain Bacteria; phylum Bacteroidota; class Ignavibacteria; order Tepidaquicellales; family Tepidaquicellaceae; genus JAEUSI01. The sequence continues at coordinate 7,416 of DAIPYE010000020.1, forward strand.
TGAATATGATTATATTTCAGGAAGTAATTCGATTTTGCCTGATATTTACAACACAGCAGGAAATTCATTTGCGAATTACTATTCTCTGACATATACAAAAAACTTTTCAATCGGCGGAAACACAGCTTCGCTGGAAACAACATTTGGATACGGCAGCATATCATCTTCTGCTAAAGGTTATATTCTGAACAGCAATACCGATACTTCAGAAGTAAATTCAAATACTGTAAAAGGTATTTCGGATCTGTCTTTTGTTTTTACAGCAAATATTTTAGGCGCTCCGGCAATGAGCTTAAAAAGATTCAATAATTCAGATGAAAATAATTCTGTTCTTAGCGTCAGATTATTTGTATCGACCCCCTTGGGATATTATAAAAAATCTGATTTGACAAACATTGGCGCAAACTGCTGGACATTCATTCCTGAGATAGCTTTTACGAAACCTTTCGGTGATAATTTTGTACTGGATATTTATTCGAATGTAAGATTTTATACAAATAATTCTGAATTTCTTGATTCTAATACTATTGCTCAAAATCCCGTTTTCGGAATTGATTTTCATCCGAGTTATACAATTATTCCTTCAATTGATTTATGGATTTCAATTGACGGCATGTTAAGGTTTTATGGGGAGTCATCTTTTAATGGATTTGGTCAGGATGATGATTTCAGGCAACTTATGCTCGGCTCTACTGTTGAAACAAATATTTCTGATAACCAAAGTCTGTCTTTTCAGTATCTGAATAATCTCTTCTTTGGATTTGATTCACCTAATAACTTTCAAATATCAGCTTCTTATTCTTATACTTTTTATTAAAATCCTTCATCACCATCCTGTTCACGCTCTCTCTTTGCAGGTTTTTTATTTTTTCTGTTATCGGATTTATCCTTAGTCCCGAAGTTATAAGTGAATGTCAGAAATGCTGTCCTGCTGTTTCGTCTCCTGGAGAAATCCTGAATATAATTCTCTGCAGCAATATTTCCCGTGAATTTTAATGTATTGAAAAGATCGGCGATCCTGAAACCAAAGCTCATTTTATTGTCAAGAAGATTTTTATTCAGCGTCAGATCAACTGACTGCATCGGCTGCATTGTGCCTGTGGCAGATATTCTTTTACCTGTATAAAAATATGAGACCTGAACATCGACAATATCAGGAATATTCATACTGGTCGAAGCTCTTGCGCTCCAGGAATTTGTTTCATTTACTAATCCGCTGACAATATTTTCAGCATCCACTTCCGTTTGATAAAAACTGAAATTGCCGTTTACATTCCACCACTTTAATATCTGTGAATTTATGATGAGGTCTAATCCGTAAGTGTAAGAACTGTTCAGATTCAGAAAGGTTGTTACTGTAACATTACTGTCTGTGACGAAACGATATCTCGAAATCTCATCAGTAGTATTTCTTAAAAACAATGACGGAGTTATAACGGCAAACGGAAAATAGTTTATGTAACTTAGTTCATAAGAATTGGTGAATTCCGGTGTAAGGAAAGGATTCCCAACACGAATATTTGCCGGATCAGTTTCATCTACAAACGGATTTAAATTTCTGATATTCGGTCTGTTAATTCTCCTGCTGTATGTAAGCTGAATTTCCTGTGATGCTGAAAGTTTCTGAGAAAGACTTGCGCTTGGGAAAACATTGAAATAATCACTTGATGTTTCAGCATTGCTGACTTCCAGTCTGCCGTTCGTGCTTGTATATTCAGATCTGAGCCCGAAGGAATAATTGAAATCCTTTACACTTCCGGAATATATTCCGTAAACAGCATTAATATTTTCATCATAAATATAACGGTTTGAAGAAAGCAGATCCGGAACATAAAAGTTTAAATTATAATCGAAACTTTCTGATCTGAAATCATTATCATTTTTTCTGAATATGCCTCTGTAACCTGTCTCTAATTTCGTCTCTTTTCCCAAAGGCATTTCATAATCAAGCTGCAGGTTTAACAAATTACTTTTATCATTTTCATAATTGTTCAGTTTACCGGGAGTTGCGTTTACTGGTATGAAAAATGTTTCAAATGAATTAAATATATCCTCTTCATTTGAATTTGAATATGTTATCTCGCCGTATAAAGTCTGTTTTGGTGATTTGAATTTTCCGTTATAATTCAGTGACAGATCAAAATTGTAACCATCGTCAGTGCTAAAATTATTCGTAATGTACGATTCCACTGTATCATAATTTATACTGAGATAATCATAATTATTTGATTCACTCCTGTCCGATTTTCTGTTAACATAATTTAAGTTTAAACTCAGGGAATTCTTCGGATTTAAATTATACTCTATACCGCCTTTAATCAGGTTACTGTAACTTTTAACATTGCCGTTAGTGAGCTGATTTATAAATACAGATTCTGTCGGGAAAAGATTTTGTCTGTAACTTGATCCTGATATTGTATTATTGTTGTCAGTATAATTGTATCCCAGATAATAATTAAACTTATCGGATTTCATATTTAAATTTATACCGCCGTTATATTTATCTGCAGTTCCTGCGTTTATATTTATACTGCCGTTATACCCAAAACCGGATTTCTTCTTTAAAATGATATTTAAAATTCCGGATGTACCTTCAGGGTCATACTTTGCAGACGGATTTGTAATTAATTCAACTGACTCAATTGAAGTGGCGGGGATCTGCTGCAGGACTGCATTCCTGCTGGAACCTTCAAGACCGAATTGTTTTCCGTCAACCATTATTTTAATATTCTGAGTTCCGCGAAGAGAAACATTCCCTTCAACATCTACAAGTATCGACGGTATATTTTTCAATACATCAAGCGCATTTCCACCGGCATTCGATATGTCATCACCGACATTAAATATTTTTTTATCACCCCGGAATTCTACCATGGATTTTTCTGATTCAATTTCAATTACATCAGTTTCTATCTCTGAAGAAGCAATAATTTTAATTGTATCCAGATTCACTTCACTGTTCCGGTCATTTATAAAAATTCCGTTAACATTTGCAGGTTTGTAGCCAATCATTCGGATAAGGATTTTATATCTTCCGAATGAAACATCTTCAATTAAAAATTTTCCGGCTTCATCCGTACTTGCTCCCGTTACTATTGTAGAATCCTTGATCCTCATTAGTGATATATCTGCTGCCTGAACAGGTAAATTGCTTTTGGAATCTGATACCAGTCCGGATATTTTTCCTTTTCCGTTTTGCGCTTTCAGTAAATCTGTTCCTGCAAAAAGGGAAAGAACTGTGAAAAGTATGATTAAGGATAATAAAGATGAGATAGTATATTTCATTAATATATTTAAAAATTATAAGGTTATTTCAACAGCAGCATTTTTTTTGTGATACTTTGCATTTTTGAACTGTTATACTGACCGGTTTTATATGAAATAAGTTTAATGTAATATATGCCGCTTGGATTATTTTCTGCATTAAAAATTATTTCATGTTTTCCTGCATTTTGACTTCCATTGATCAGGGTCTTTATTTCAATTCCAATTGCGTTATAAATCGTAAGTTTTATATCTGATTTCTCCGGTAAACTATAAGATATTACAGTCGATGGATTGAACGGATTTGGGTAATTTTGATACAGCATTTCAGATCCGGGAATTAATTCTTCATCTCCACTGATTCCGGAAGGCTCAAAATTGTACTTTAAAATAACACCGTCATTACCGACTGCCCAGCCGTTTCGGGTATTTGTAAAATCAATATCGTAGATCTGTGCTCCATCAGGAGCAGGTCGAAGTTCCCAGCCAATTCCTCTGTCTGTTGTAACTAAAAAACTGTCTGTAATTCCAAGTGCGATCCAGCCTTCATCGTTGGTTCTGAAATCAATTGATCTCGAAATACCGAAAATTCCGAATTCTGTATATCTCCAGTTTGCTCCGCTGTTTGAAGTATAAACATTGCTTGCCCCATATTCAAAATCACCGCCTGCGCATAATACTTCAGATGAATTATAAATGAATATGTCATTTAATGGTTCCGGTCCTACAATAGTTGAAATCCAGTTTCTTCCTGCATCAGTTGATTTCCAGATAACTCCTGCAATATCAAATGAACCGCCTGCCGCATACATATTCTGTCTGTCCGAATATTTAATTTTTTCAACAGGAAAAACACTGGCTATTCCGGAATCAACGGTCGATCTAAACCAGTTCTGTCCGGCATTTGTCGTATAATAAATTTTACCGACAGTACCACCCATACAGCCGTTTTGTTCATCAAAAAAACAAATTGAATTTAAAAATAAATTTGTATCAGGGAAAAGATAATTGCTCCAGTTCAAACCTCCGTTTGTCGTTGATAAAACCCTTGTTCCGTAATGAAGCGGTGGTGTTTTATCGAAATTCCAAGATAAGGCATATCCGGTATTTTCATCAACAAAAAAAACAGAATAAACAGGATTTGTAACTCCTGAATTCTGAATTCTCCAGTTCATTCCATTATCGCTGGTATGAATTATAATGCCCGAATCACCGCCGATCCATCCGCTCAGAGTATCAATAAAAAAAACATTATTCAGATTATATTTTGTTGGGCTGAAAACCTGTGACCATTGCTGAGAATATACATTTACCTGAAAAACTGCAGATATAACCATTGCTAAGAATACAGTTTTAGATAAATTATTTATAGCCATTACAAATTTATTGAAATTATTAAAATATTGTTCAGAATGTATATGTTTCTAACATTACGGAAGGTTATTTCGTTTTCTGAAAAACCATTCAAGACAGAGAAGGAATATTAAAAAAGATAAATAATAAGGATTCATATTAAATTCAAAACTTTGCCTGGATTTATATTCAGTTTTTGATCTTTCATTTAATACTTTCAGATCAGCGGCAATTTCATCTGAAGTTTTATTTGAAAAATTATAACCACCGGTTTCATTTGCAAGTGATGAAAGAATTGAATTATCCCCCCGCGTCAGTTTAAATTCCTTATTATCTTCAGCAATTAAAAATCTCCCGTTCATACTCTGTACAGATGTATTGTCCGAAAAAAGTTCACCTTTGAAATCATAATCTCCATTCCCATTTACAGCCATCTCTCCGGTAAATAAATTACTACCCGATTTTGTTAAAGTTATTGCATTACTGAAATCTTTTCCCGTTACATTCACTTTAACATACTCTCCGCCCTTTATGTCAAAATTAATTATCCGTGCTTCAAATTTTACATTTTCAAATTTTGAATACACAGGTTTATTAGTTTCAATTTTAAATTTATTTTTTTTCTCTTTGTCGGTAATTGCGATCAGGGAGTTTGAAACAAGATAGTTAAAGATCTCAGCTCCATTACCTGTCTTTGGATTTAATCTCCATTTGTAAAATCCATAAGCAAGGAATGCGGCAGAATTGTTTCTGTTGCTGTTTTCAATTATGAACAATGGATCAGAATTTTTTCCCGATACGAGAAATGTCTCTGAAGAAGGATTAATTGAAAAAACTGTACGTGTTCTGAAAATATTGGGAAAATTATTCACAGATGAAAGCAGGGCAGAGTTTTTAAAAATATTCATATCTGTTGAGATAATACTTCTAACAGAGGTTTCTTCCTCTGTCTCAGATTTACCTGCAGTTTTAAAAGGCAGGTGGTTTTCCAGAATTGATAACTTTGTGTAATCAACATTTTTGCCTGCAAAAAAAATCAGAGAAGAATTATTCTTCTCAATATTTTCTTTTATCCGGGTTAAAATTGAAACATCAGAAATATTTGTCGGATAACTGACTAAAATATATGAATCAAAAACACTCAGATCCGTAACTGTGTTTTCATAAAATTCAGCAGATGATTTTTGTGTGAGATATGTCGCTTCAAAATTCTTTATTTTCTTGATCTCTTCAGTCAGAAAGGAAAGATCAGGTCCCGGTCCGCCTGCAAGAACAAGCACTCGGAATTTATTATCAGTAAAATTTATAAAAAACTCTTCAGAATTATTCTTTCCGGTAATCTCATCTTCAAGAATGGGAATTTCTATTCTGTACTTTTTTATAGCTTCCTTATCCGAACTCACATTAAAAGTCAGATCATAACTGATAATTCCGTTTGTCACATTTATGCTTTTTGTATCAATTAAGTTATTTTCTTCAAAAAGGTTAACACTGATACTCCGGTTGTAATTGTATGAATTTATTTCAACCTTTACCGGAACGCTGCTTTCTTTAAATACTGTTTTATCATAAAAAATATTTTTAATCAGCAGATCATTTTTCTGAACTGTGTCGGCTGTCAGAATATAATTAAAAGTTGTGTTCAGTGATTTTGCAGTGTTCAAAGGGTTTCCGCCTTCGTTAATTATTCCGTCTGAAACAATGGTAACTGAAGACAGATTTTTGTTCTGCAGCTTGTCTCCAAGGGAATTCAATGTCACCGTCAGATCAGTTCTGACATTGTTTTTATCGGAATATGAAAATCCTGTGATGTCATCTTTCTTTAATTCGTCATTCAGATTTCCGGAATACAAAAAATAAAGATTCTCTGAACCTCCCGGGAAATTATTTCCGGTTTTGTTTTTTAAGATCTGTTTCAGTTCATCCTGACGGTTCTCTATCGTAAGACTGAGAGAATTATCTATTAGAATCACATTTACAGGCTCTTTTATCATATTTTTAATGAATATTAAAACGGGTGAAAGCAAAAGCAGGAGAATAAAAAATACAGAGAGGAATCTCAGAAAAGTAAAAAGTGATCTCTGAAGTTTTTCTAATTTAGAATTTCTGTAATAAAAATATGAAATGATTATTGAAATTAATATTATTACAGGAATAAAAATGAAATTGTAATCAGTTTTAAAAGTATAATCCATTTTTACTGTGCAGTAACATTAATTAAAAAATCAAGACATGTGTCGTTTAATGAATTGAAAGTATTTAGCAGATTTGTAGAAAAAGTATATTTAAAGTTCTGTTTACATCTTAATATCTACATAAACAGATTCTCTGATCTCATTTATCCAGTCTTCCATTTCTTTGTTTTCCTTAAAAGATTGTGCGAAACCTTTGATCCTTTCATAATCATCTGTTAAATTAAATCTGTGGGGGGGGAAAATAGCGATCACTTTAAATATCTCGTAACCGTATTTCATATCGTTTCCAAATCTGACCGGATCTGAGATCTGACCGGGCTCAAGACTTCGCATTACCACAATTGTAGCACTGTCAAGTTTTTCTGAAGGCACTCTGCCGATATATCCGCCTTTTTCCTTTGAGTTCGGGTCCTGTGAATACTGCAGAGAAGCAGCTTCAAAAGTTATTTTGCCGCTAACTATACTGTCCTTGACATTTTTCAGAAAATTTATTGTTTCAAAATCGGAAGATTCAAGCAGAGGGTATTTTATAAGAATGTGCTGACTTTTCACATTTTCGCCCTGCTTATCTGTAAGTTTAATGATATGATATCCGAATTGTGTTTCCACTATTTCTGAAACTTCGCCTATTTTCAAACTGTAAACAGCTTCTTCAAACTCTTTCACAAATGTACCCTTTTTTGCATATCCTAAATCTCCTCCGACAATTGCTGACATTGAATCACCTGAATTCCTTTTTGCAAGTTCGGAAAAATCAACTCCTTGTTTAATACTGTCAAGAACTGCTTCTGCTATTTTCTTTGCAATTTCTTTTTCAGCGTCACTTACTTTTCTTTCTACAAAAATATGTGCAATCTCAAATTCCTCGCTTGCATCAGGAAGACTGTCCTTGTAAACATTATAAAAATCCCTGATCTCTTTATCGCTTATTTTAAGACCACCTTTAAACTTTTCTCTTTTCAGTTTTTCTATTTTCAGATTATTCTTCAGATCTTCCTTCAGTATTGATTTTATTTTGCTCAATGACATTCCGTAAACCTCTTCCAGTTTTTGCTGTGACCCGACCTGACCTATCAGAGTTTTTATTCTGCCGTCAAGTTCTTTTGTGATCTCTTCTTCAGATACTTCAATACTGTCCTGTTCGGCTTTTGCAAGCATGATCTTATTTGTGAGAAGTGATTGAAAGATCTGCTGCGCCAGATAAGGTGAAATTTCTGTGAGCTGATTCTGTCTGGCGTATAACTGCACCTGATACTGAAAATCTGATTCCGTAATTATCTGATTTCCGGCAATGGCTACAATTCTGTCGCCTTCTTTCTGAGCGAAGGCGACAGTTGCATACAGAAAAATTATAACTGAAAGTACTGATTTAAATCTTTTCAATATTATTCTTTAAATGCTTCGATTAAAACAACTTCATTAATTTTTACCGGATATTTAGCTTTTAAACTTTCCACATAAGTTTTTTCCATTTCCTTGAATTTTTGTTGCTGTAAAGAATTGGAAATTTCAGATTTAACTTCTTCAAACGGTTTTGACTTAACTTTACCGCTGTCTGTAAATGAATAACTTGCAAGATTTGATTCATAGTATTTCTGCAGGTCTTCAGGAGTTATCTTTATATTTCTCCATAATTCCTCCTGATCAATCTTGAAGCTTAATAAGCCGTCTTCATATTCTGTTAATTGTTCAACATATTCAGGGTCTTTTTCCAGTCCTTCCTTCATTGCGTATTTATAAAGTATAGGAGAATCAGCTGCACTGTTAATTATTTTGGACAGAGTTTCTTCTGTTGCCATACTTGCAGCATAATCTCTGTTCTTTCCCAAAAATACAACAATATCCTGTAATTTTACATCGCCTCCGTTATATGAAGCCACTGTTTTTGTTCTGTCTTCAGGCGTAAAAACACTGTCCATACTGAATGAAGAAATTGTTCTTGTGGAATCCATCTTTGAAGTCATTAATTTCAATCCGTCTCTGTTTATTTCAAATTTAAAATCCTTCTTCGTCTTCTCAACGAACTTTGTATAATCAGCTTTAAATACAGGACCTTTCTTAAAATCTGCAATTAAAGTTTCTTTTTGTTTATCAAAAGGCAGGTAGGGTTTTATTTCAGTTACTTTTATGATGTGCCAGCCATAAGGTGTTCTGACAAGATCTGATACCTGTCCGGCTTTAAGCAAAAACGCAACACTGTCAAAAGCCTGAACCATTCTTCTTCTGTCAAAATATCCAAGATCTCCTCCTTTATCCTTTGAACCCGGGTCTTCTGAAACTTCCTTTGCAACTAATGCAAAGTCATCACCTTTTTTTATTCTGGCTAAAACTTCAACAGCTTTGTTATATGTTCCTATTGAATCCATAACTACTCCAAGACTGTCTTTTTTATCCTGAATTAAAATATGAGATGCTTTTATACCTTCACTTCTTTTTCTCTTATCAGCTAATTTTACAATGTGAAGTCCGAACATAGTTTTAACCGGCTCTTTAGTGTAATCACCAACCTTCATTTTATAAATTGCATCTTCAAACTCCGGTACTGTCATTCCTGCTGTAAAATAATACAGATCACCGCCGTTCTGCTTTGCTGACTGATCATCAGACATTTCAGCGGCTACTACTGCAAAATCTTCTCCGTTTTTAAGTCTTTTTAATATCTCATCTGCTTTAGCATATGCCTTTACAGAATCTTCAGGAGTTGAACCCTGCTGAGGAAGATTTACAAGTATATGTGAAGCTCTGACTTCATATTCTTTCATATCATAAAGCTTCTTTATATTCGGCTCTACTACTTCTTTGTCTATCAGATATGATGTTAAAAAATTCTCCTTGTATTGTTTTAAATCAGACTGGATATCTTCAGAATTTAAAAGTCCTCTTTCTCTGGCATCTTTTACTTTAAGATGGAATTTTATCAGCAGATCTAAAAATTCTTTTCTTTTTTCCATATTGGAATTTTTCGCGGTATCAATATTATTTACAGTTTTCATGTATTGTTTCTCATACTCACTCATGTATATCTTTTCATTACCTACTTCTGCAACTACCTGTTTCTTTTTTGAGGAACAGGCTGCAACTACTATTAAAAAAACTAATGATAAAAGTGATAATATCCGCAATAAATTTTTTTTCTTTGTCATTTTCTTGTTTAAATTTTGTAAAAGTATATTCTGCAATAATACTCAAATTGCCTTTCAATATAAAGGTAAAATCCCTCTTTTGATTTACTTTTTCTGATTTTACAGCCTTATTCTTACAAATTAAGGGGAATTGGATCAGATTTAAAAAGGATTATTGAATTCAGATATTATTAAGAGTTTTTTGTTTAATTTATACTAACATTCAATACTTTATAGAAATTTCAGGTGAAATAATCTCATTCAATTTTTTAAATTTATTCAAAAACATTACTTTAGATAACCGGACTTTTTGTATCCTCCATTGATTCCGGATTTGATTCATATTTTTTATCCAAAAATTTTTGCTCTTATGAATAATTACTTGACTTAATATACACATTTGTATAATTTCAGTAAAAGAATTTTGAAAAATTTAACTCAAGGAGTTAAAAATGAATGATTTTGATAGTTTGGATTATTTTAGTGATGACAATTCAAACAACCCTGACAAAAACGATAACCGAAATAAAAAAAATGAAGAACTGGAAAAGATCCTGAAACTGGAAGAAGAAGCAAAGAGCAGTTTTGATGCTGAAAACCTTGAGCAAATAATTAATTTTTATTTTGATAACGGGGAGTTTGATAAAGCTTTAAGTTATGTTAATGTCCTGCTTGATATTTATCCTTATTCTACTGATGCCTGGCACAAAAAAGCACTTATACTCGACAGCCTCGGCAAGTTTGAAGAAGCAATTGAGTATTTCGATAAAGCTATTCTTCTTGATCCCACTGACACTGAAGTTTTCATAAATAAAGGTATTACACTCGACAATTCCGATAAATATGAATTAGCAATAGATTGTTTTTCAAAAGTATGTGATATGGAACCGGGAAATTTAGATGCGATTTTTAACATGGGACTTACTTATGAAAAAATGGAAAAATTTATTGATGCAGCTGATTGTTTTAAAAATGTTTTGAAAATTGATTCTGCGCATAAAGATTCATATTACGAACTCGGTTATTGCTATGATTTTTTAGATCTTTTAGCTGAATCAATTTCAGCTTATGATTCACATCTTCAGCTTTCTCCAATGAATTACACTGCCTGGTATAATCGCGGAATCGTTTTGAACAGAATGGGAAAATTCATGAAAGCAATTGAAAGCTATGAAATTTGTATTGCCCTGAGAGTTAATTTTGCCTCCGCATGGTATAATTGCGGTAATGCATATGCCTCTGTCGGCAGATTTTACAAAGCTATTGAATGTTATGAAACAGCTCTTGGAATTAAGAAAAATGATTCTTTTTCACTTCATAATATGGGAAATGCCTATGAAGAACTTTGTGAATATGAAAAAGCAATTAAGTATTTTACTGATGCCATAAAAATTGATTCTCACAATTATGAATCTTATTACGGCCGCGGTAATTGCTACTTCAGCCTGAAAAATTATGAAAAAGCCATAGATGATTTTAATTCAGCTTTGATTCTTTGTAAAGATTATTCTGAGATCTGGTATCTTAAAGCAGATTCAGAACATGCTATGGGTAAATTTTCTGATGCGATCAAAAGTTATGAAATGGTTGTAAAGCTTGATTCCGGAAATTATGATGCATGGTATGATTATGGCTGCGCTTTGCTGGATGCAAAATTGTATGACAGATCATTGAAAGCTTTTGACAGAGTCATTAAGATCAATCCAAAATGGGCAGAACCATTTTACGAAAAATCTAAAATTTGTTTTCTAAAAGAAGATATCGAAACAGGAATAATTATGCTTGAAAAAGCATTTGAATTAAATCCCGAAGATAGGCTTGAATATGATTTTAATAAAGACTGGAAAATGGTTTTGGAATTTCTGATGAGCAGATAGTCTGATTTTATTTACAATTTGAATCACCTGCAGTTTTTAAATTACATTTCTCATTTACCCCGGCTTAATTTTTTTGCTTAACTAATTTACCTGCAAGTTCTATAGCTGCAATTGTGCTGTCAGGATCAGCTCTTCCTGTTCCTGCAATGTCAAAGGCAGTTCCGTGATCCGGTGAAGTTCGGATAATATTTAATCCTGCAGTAAAATTCACTCCGTCATTAAAAGCGATCATCTTAAACGGTATCAGTCCCTGATCGTGATACATGGCAATTGTCAGATCAAATTTTCTGTAAGTTTTGTTTGCGAAATATGCATCTGATGAATATGAGCCTCTGAGATTAAATCCCATAAAATTCATTTTTTCAATCAACGGGTTAATTAAATTGACCTCATCATTTCCGATCAATCCGCCGTCACCGGAGTGCGGATTTAATGATAAAACCGCAATTTTGGGTTTCTTTATCTTAAAATCCCTGACCAGTGAATTATTTGCCGCGACTATTTTTCTGAATATCAGATCCTCTGTCAATTTTTTGCTGATGTTTTTAACAGAAATATGTCCTGTAACCAAAGCAACAGAAAATTTTTTAGAGTACAGTATCATAATTGTTTCTTCAGAGGATGTAAGCTCTGTCAGCATTTCTGTATGGCCGGGATAATCAAATCCTCCCAGATTCAGTGATTCTTTTGAAACCGGTAATGTTACCATTCCGTCAAATTCATTTTTCAGACATTGTTCTGCTGCTTTTTTTATTGAATTACCTGAGAATTTACCAGCAGCTTTGCTGATATTTCCGGGATTAATTTTGAGTCTTCCGCTATTCGGAATTTCCACAAAATACTTCTGACTGATCTCCGGTAAATGAAGCAGGGATGAATAATGATCCAGAATTTTTTTTGAACCTGAAATTTTAAGATCGTATTTATTGGAAAGTGAATTTTGGAAGAAAACTTTTAAAATAATTTCGGGTCCGATCCCGTTTGGATCGCCAGTCGTAAGAATTATTTTAGGCTTGGCTTGTGACATATTTATTCATCTTTAATTTCAGTTATTTCTGCATCTGCCCACAACCCTTCCAGATTATAAAACTTTCTGCTATCCTCCAGAAAAATATGTACGACTACATCCACATAATCCAGTAAAACCCAGCTAAGACTTGTATAACCTTCATTATGCCAGGGTCTTTCCTCTATTTTTTTAGTTTCATCTTTTACAAATTCAGATATGGCTTTTACCTGCGTATCAGAACTTACTGAGCAGATCACAAAAAAATCAGTGACTGTCGTTAATTTGCTTATATCCATTATTAATATGTTTGAACCTTTCTTTTGAAGGATCAGGTCTGCGATATAAAATGCTAATTCTCTTGATCTCATATTTTGATTAATTCTTTTTTAACATAAATGGTTTTAATTCCTTAAAATCTTTTCCGATCACTACTGTTACGTCCAGATAAAGACTGTTATTCAGCTGTTGTATAATACTTTTCTCACTGACTCCAAGTATCATAGCAACTTTTCTGGCTTTGACATTATCTCCGCTCCTGTCAATGATAAGGGTTCTTTCAATATCCTGTGATTTGTAATTTCCAATATCTACAACATCAAGATTGTTCTTTCTCAGATATTCCGTTATTTTAGAAGCAGCTCCGTTTTCACCGGAACCGTTCTGAACATCGATTTGAATAGACAAATTAGGCTGATTGGTCAGTGATTTAGTTGTGTCCGTTATTTCCTTAATGCTTTTATCCGATTTCAGAGAATTATTTATCAGTGAAAAACCGAAATAAGCGACTCCGATAAGGAAAACTATAATAGTGCCGTTAAGTATGTAATTCAGTAAATTTTTTTTCAAATGTGAATATCCGTTGAAAATTTATTAAAAAATAAAAAACCGAAAGTAATATATACCTTCGGTTTTAAATTATTTATATATAGCGGATTATTATCTCCAATAGGAATTTTGAAATGCATTAAAGCCCGAGTTCAAATAAGGGTTATTATAACCATTTAAATAATCGGCTTCATTGTAATTATTATACTGGAAATTTATAAAAGCGTTATCGGAAATTTTGTAATTCAAAGATGCATTTGTCAGACTAATTCCATTTAAACTGTTCTGCAAAGAATTAGTATATGCTGATCCAAGACCTGACGAAGCATACGGAGAATATTGTACTCTCACATCAGCGCTGATATTTAATTTTTCGGAGAATTTATAACTCATTGAATTTACATATGATGTAAGGGAAACGCTTCCATACTGTGTATTTTGCATTGAAACATTGAATGAATGATTCATTGTAAAATTCTTCGGATTTATAAAACCCAGTATTAGATTATTTGAACTTTTATTGTAAGAAGGTCCGGTGTCTTTGCCGGTTCTGAACTGGGAATATGATAAATTAGATATTAAAGTTATGAATAATATTAAAACTGCTGTCTTTTTCATCGGATTATGGATTTTTGTTAGTACAAAATACTTTTTTTTGGGTAAAAATGTCAATGATAAATACTATACGCTTTTACTGTCAAATCCAAGTTTTCTTACCATTTCATAAACAGCTATTCCGTATGCAACCGATACATTCAGAGACTGCTTCATACCAAGCATCGGAATTTCCAGGGCAAGATCTGCAATTTCTATGATTTCCGGAGAAACTCCTGAAATTTCGTTTCCTAAAACCAGGCAAACTGGAAAATCTTCTGTTTTTATGTTCCAGAAAAGGTTTTTTTTGTCTGTAATTTCAAGAACAGCGATCTTAACTCCTTTGGATTTGATCTCTTTCACAGCATCCACCGGGTTTTTATAATATTCCCAAGGAACTGTTTCTGTCGCTCCCAAAGCAACTTTTTCTATCTCTTTTCTGGGAGGATAGGGAGTGTAACCTGTTAAATATAATTTTTCTATGAAAGCTGCATCTGAAGTTCTGAAAATTGCGCCGATATTGAATATGCTTCTTATGTTATCGCATAAAACATAAACAGGATTTCTGATATATTCTTTGATATTTTCGGTTTTCTTTCGGTTCTTTTCAATTTCCGAATGTGTAAGTTTTCGCATTTTATATGATTTTTTCTATTAATAACTTGAAACAGATCTCCGGTTTATTTTTTAAATATTCCTAAAATCAGATTATCAATTTTTTACAAGATAAACATTTCAATATTTAATTTTGACAGATATATCAGATAAAATTTCAGAAATAAAGAATTTTTTTTCCGAAAACGGTATTCTTAAATCTCATTATGAAAATTATGAATACAGAAGATCTCAGGAACAAATGGCTGAGTCAATTCTCCGGACACTTGAAAACAGATCGCATATTTTTATTGAAGCGCCTACAGGTGTCGGTAAAAGTTTTGCTTATCTTGTTCCGGCGATATATTATGCAAAGAAAAATGATAAGAAAGTAATAGTTTCTACTTACACTATAAATTTACAGGAACAGTTAATTAACAAGGATATTCCTTTCCTTCAGAAAACTCTTCCGGTAAAATTCAAAGCAAAACTCCTCAAAGGAAGAAATAATTATTTATGTCCAAACAGACTCCGCAAGGCAATGGAATTTTCAAACACATTATTTGAAACTGCGGAGAAACTTAATCTTGAAAAAATTTACGCATGGTCAAAAAGAACATTGGACGGAACCCGCTCTGATATTGACTTTGCGCTGGATGAAACTGTCTGGGATTCTGTCTGTTCGGAAAGGGGAATCTGCACACTTAAGACCTGCGGCGGAGAGGATACGAATTGTTATTATCAGAAAGCCAAAAAAGAACTTGCCGATTCGGATGTGATAATTGTCAATCATCATTTATTTTTTACTTTGTTCGACGGTGTTTCTGAAGAAAAGGAAGGATATCTGTACAGAAATGATTTTGTGATATTTGATGAAGCGCATACTGTAGAGCAGGTTGCAACAGATCATATTGCGCCGAGAGTTTCACGTGAGATGATAAAATATCATCTGCAAAAATTATACAATCAGCAGAAGAAAAAAGGATTTTTACTGACACTTCCATCGCTGCATATACAGGCAATTATTCAGAATCTACTGGAGCTTAACACAGAATTTTTTTACAAGCTCAGGAAGAACCTGTTTGTTTCAAAAGACGGTAAGCAGACAAGTCTTACTTCACGGGTTTATGAAAAGGAAATAGAGGAAAATATTCTAAAGGAAGAACTTGGGAATTTACTGAAGAATCTGAAGGCATTGAGAATGGTTTGTAAGGATGAAAATCAGGAAAACGAACTGAATGAATTTGTCATCAGATTTACAGAATTCAATTATGTGCTTGAAGAATTCCTGATGCAGAAGAATAATGAAAAGGGAAATGATTTTGTTTACTGGGTAGAACTTTCAAATCAAAAGCCTGAATCCAATGTCAGTATATGTTCATCGCCGGTTGATATTTCAGATTATTTAAGAAATAATATTTTCAGGGAAAATAATTCGACCGTACTTACAAGCGCATCTCTGACAATAAATAATAATTTTCAGTATTTCAAAAACCGACTGGGAGGTGAGAATACAGATGAATTAAAACTTGATTCTCCTTTTGATTTTTATTCCCAGGTAAAAATATATATTCCAAAAAACGTACCCGTTCCTTTAAAAGAAAACAGTATTGTTTATAATGAAAAATTAACCGAGTGGATAAGTTATTTTGTAAAAATGACAAAAGGCAAGGCTTTGGTATTATTCACAAATTCAATGCTGCTAAAATCAATCGGACAGGAACTGAAAGAGACTTTTGCTTCGGAAAACATTGAACTTTTATTGCAGGGTGCGGGAAATACCAGGTCAAATTTGCTGATGCAATTTAAAGAAGACATAAATTCTGTACTGTTCGGACTTGACAGTTTCTGGATGGGAGTAGATGTTCCGGGAGAAGCTTTGAGCAATCTGATAATAACGCGTTTGCCGTTTCAGGTTCCGTCACATCCGGTCGTGCAGGCGAAAATGGAATACATTGAGAAGAACGGAGGCAATAGTTTTTATGAATATTCATTGCCCGAAGCAATTTTAAAATTCCGGCAGGGGATAGGAAGACTGATAAGACATACATCAGACAAAGGGATAATTGCAATACTTGACAGCAGAATAGTCACAAAATCTTACGGGAAACACTTTCTGAATTCCCTTGACGAATGTGAAGTGGAGATAATTGAATAGCCTGCGAGATCTTTTTTCAGCAAATCCTTGCATCCGTCCAAAACGTTTTGAAAAGTGATATTCACTAATTCTACGAAAATTGTAGAATTTCTTAAATAATTATTTTTAAACATCTTTGTTAAATTCATCATTTAGGTGAATAAAAAAGTAAATGTCAAAACAATTTTTAATCTTAGACTGGAATTTGTATTTTAGAAGTAAAATTTTTAAAACATTTTGAAATGTGAAAGAAAAGAAGTAGTTTTATAAACTTAATTTATTTATGAAAATACCGGAATCATATATGTGTAAATGCTTTGTTTTTGAAAGGATATTAAAAAATTCAGAAATTAATGATTTTTTAAAATCACAAAAAACTACTCGTGCCACATTTTAAAATGTGGCACACCTTAAAGTGTGGCACACCCAAATATTATTAAAAATCATTTACAAAAAACATCAAATTTCTTCTATAATTTGAACTTGCTAAAATCAGACATTCTTAAAATAAAACCAACCATGTGTCCAAAAATGTAAGGTTAAAATTGTACTTAATGAGGATTGATTTTAAATATCAGTTTTTTATCTATAATGCGGTTTATTTATTAACTTTTAGATCAATTTCAAAATTGTTTTGGACTCTATTTGCAAATCCTTTTTAACAATCCGATAATACATTTATTCTAAGCAGTCAATTAACTATTTTTAATAAATTACAAATTGAATCATAAGCACCTTAAAATTTTATGGAAAATAAACCAACAGAATCATTAGCTTTAAAAAAACAGGAAAACGGAAGTTCAAAAAAGGAAACAGACTATTCAAAAAATCTTTATGCCGATGCACGAGCCTGTGCGGTTAAAATACTCTGCAGATGTGAAAGAACAGATTCTTACCTGGAAAAACTTATCGATGCGGAATTAAAAAATGACACATTAAATGACTTTGACAAAGCTTTACTGAACGAGATCTCACACGGAGTTATAAGATGGATGAGGAGACTTGACTGGTTTCTCAACGGATTTTACAGGGGTAATTACGAGAAATGCCTTCCGGAAGTAAGAAATGCAATGAGAGTTGCGCTTTATCAGATAATGTTTCTGAATAAGATCCCGTATTCGGCAGCCGTAAATGAAGCAGTGGAATTTATCAAAAGGATTCACGGAGAGAAACATGCCGGAGTGGTCAACGGACTTCTGAGAACGATCATAAGAACACTGGAGAATCTTGTATGGCCGACAAGAGAAATTGATGAAGTAAATTATCTGGGGATAATTCAGTCACATCCTAACTGGATGGTCAAACGATGGATAAAAAGATTTGGTTTTGATGATACTGTAAAGCTTTGTGAGGAAAATAACAAACGTCCGGTAATGGCTTTGAGAGTAAATAATCTGAAAATT
The DNA here is from genome assembly GCA_036782915.1 of Bacteroidota bacterium. GTDB lineage: Bacteria > Bacteroidota > Ignavibacteria > Tepidaquicellales > Tepidaquicellaceae > JAEUSI01. The sequence goes on from DAIPYE010000020.1 coordinate 25,789, forward strand.
TCTACTGCTGATTTTGAAGAATATCTTAAGGAGAAAAACTTATTTTACAGAAAAGGTAATTTTCTTGATAACTTTTTCACGACAAAAACCATGTCAAAGATCTATACGGATGAATATTTTAAGAATGGTTTCTTTTCGGTACAGGATGAAAGCGCCGGGCTTGCTGCAAAATTAGTTTCACCTGAAAAAGGGGATCTAATACTTGATGTCTGCGCTGCACCGGGAGGCAAGACAGCTTTTATGTCAGAGCTTATGAATAACGAAGGGAAAATTATTGCTGTGGATAAATATCTATCAAGGATCGAAGTCATGAACAGGAATCTTGAAAGACTGGGTGTTAAGAATGCAAAAACAATACATGATGATATCAGCAGTCCGAAATCTGCAGAATTAAAAGAAACTCTGATAGGTAAAGCAGATAAAGTACTTGTTGACGCTCCTTGTTCTGGGCTTGGTGTGTTATCCAAAAAGCCGGATATTAAATGGAAAAGAGAGATCGAAGACATAATGAAACTTCAGATACTGCAAACCGAGATACTTGAAAATTCAGTGAAATATTTAAAACCGGGCGGAGTAATTATTTACAGTACCTGCACAACTGAGATTGAAGAGAATATGGATGTTGTAAATATTTTTCTGGAAAAAAATAAAAATTTTGTGATTGAGGATGCGTCGAAATTTGTCGATGAGAAAGCAGTGAATAAAGACGGATGTGTTGAATTATTCCCTCATATACACAATGTTGACGGAGCTTTTTCTGTAAGATTAAAAAATATAGTTTGACAGGTTACTGACCCTGAAATTTCTCGTAAGCATTGATTATATCTTTGACAAGTTTGTGTCTGACAATATCGGATTTTTCAAAATAAAGAAAAGAAATATCATCAATATTCTGCAAAATTTCCTGTATCTGTACAAGACCCGACTGTTCTCTCTTAGGCAGATCGATCTGTGTAACATCACCCGTAACTACCGCTTTTGAATTTGGTCCTAATCTTGTAAGAAACATTTTCATTTGTAATGAAGTAGTATTCTGAGCTTCATCAAGAATTACAAAAGCATTATTAATTGTTCTTCCTCTCATATAAGCCAGCGGAATTACTTCCACTATCTTTTTTTCAACATATGTTTCCAGTTTTTCCATAGGTATCATTTCTTCAAGAGCGTCATATAATGGCCTTAAGTAAGGATCGATCTTTTCGGCAAGATTCCCGGGAAGAAATCCCAGACTTTCACCGGCTTCCACTGCGGGACGTGTCAGTACAATTCTTG
>DAIPYE010000021.1:0-2241 GCA_036782915.1 Bacteroidota bacterium
CCCCAACTGAAACTCAGTGATAAAGGATTATTTGACGGAAAGAAGTTTGAATTTGTAAATCTTGAAATAAACGAATAATATTGAAATTTTAGAATATGAAAACAGAAGATTATTTTGAAACAAACAAAATGAACTGGAACGAAAGAGTTTCAATTCATCAGAAATCGGAATTATATGATCTGGAAAATTTCAAAAAAGGGAAAAATAAACTTAATGATCTCGAACGGAGAGAGCTTGGAGATATAAAAGGAAAATCCATTTTGCATCTTCAGTGTCATTTCGGAATGGATACTCTTTCGCTTGAAATGCTTGGAGCAGATGTAACGGGAGTTGATTTTTCAGAGGAAGCGGTCAAAGCAGCCTGTCAACTTCGTGATGAAATGGGAATGAGATCAGAATTTATTCTGTCGGATATATACTCTTTAAAAGAAAAGCTTAATAAAAAATTTGATATTGTTTACACTTCATACGGAGTACTGATATGGCTTCCGGATCTTACAAAATGGGCAGACACAATAAATTATTTTTTGAAGGACGACGGTTTTTTTTATATAGCTGAAGTTCACCCTGTATCAATGATTTTTGAAAATTCCGGTAGTTCCGTTGAAAAAAAAGATCTTGAAGTCAAGTATCCGTATTTCAGCAGATCGGAACCGTTTAAGTTTGAAGGTGAAGGAACTTATACTGACAGGAATGCGAAGACAGTTAATAATATTTCATACGAATGGTCGCACAGTCTTTCTGATATTTTTATGTCTCTGATAAAAACAGATTTCAGGATAGAATTTTTTCACGAACATGATTTCACTGTTTGGCAGCAGTTTCCCCGGATGAAAAGAGATAATGACGGTTGCTTCCGGATGGAAGAAGATATACCGCTTCTATTTTCACTAAAAGCTGTTAAGAAATTAAATTTAAGATAACTAATATAACATAGTTCGAAATATAGCGTAACAGAATCAATTCAATTCAAAATTTATTAAACAACAATATATTATGCAAAAAATTATTTTCGCAGTGTTTTTATTTGTCACATCAAATTTATATTCACAGGTTACACAAAATGACAATTACCAGTTTTTTATTGATCTCAATAAAGCCGGGAGTGAAACGCTGGATATTGAGCTAATCACTCCAAAAATAAATTCTGAAGTTGCAGAATACAAACTTCCTTCAATGGTTCCCGGAACATATAAGATCTATGACTTCGGCAGATTTGTTTCTGATCTGAAGGCTTTTGACAATACCGGAAATGAACTTCAGGTAAATAAGAAAGATATTAATACCTGGGAAATTTCCTCTGCAAATAATCTGTACAGATTAACATATAAAATTGACGACACATTCGGTGATACTTCCGGAGTTTCAATTTTTGAGCCGGCGGGAACCAGCATAGATAAAGACACTGTATTTGTTTTTAATAATCACGGATTTTTCGGATACTTTAATGAATATCTTGGGAATGATTACAAGTTGAATTTCAGGAAGCCGTCAGGTTTTTATGGATCGACCAGTTTAGTAAACGAATTACGAACAGATACAGAAGAAATTTTTAATGCGCCGGATTATAATTTTCTCGTGGATAATCCGGTAATGTTTTGTGTTCCGGATACTGTTTCAATAAATTTTGAAGAAACAAAGGTTTTACTTTCTGTTTATTCACCCGGCAAGGGAATGACAGCGGCTGATCTTACACCTCAGATGACAAAATTATTGAATGCAATCAGGACATATCTTGGCGGTAAATTTTCTGCTGACCGGTATACGTTTTTATACTATTTCTCGGATAAAAATAATGGCTCCGGAATGTTTGGCGCACTTGAGCATAATTACTCATCTTTTTATTACATGCCTGATGTTCCAAAAGCGGCTTCATCATATATGGTGAAACAGCTTATGTCAACAAGCGCGCATGAATTTTATCATACGGTAACACCATTGAATCTGCATTCGGAAGAAATCGGAAATTTTGATTTTAACGATCCTAAAATGAGTGAGCATCTTTGGCTATATGAAGGCGTGACAGAATATAATGCGGATTACATTCAGCTCAGAGAAGGATTAATTAAAATGAAAGATTATTCAAAAATAATAGAAGAAAAGATGAACGGAGCTTCAGGATATAATGACACATTACCATTCACGGTAATGAGCAAGGGAGCTCTTGATATTTACGAAGACCAGTATCAAAACGTTTATCAGAAAGGAGCTTTAATAGGATTATGTCTTGACATACTCATC
>DAIPYE010000021.1:2251-7941 GCA_036782915.1 Bacteroidota bacterium
GGAAAGTAACGGCAGTAAGGGTTTACAGGATATAATAAACGAACTTGTTTCAAGATACGGAAAAGAAAAATCATTTAAGGATGAAGAGCTTTTCGGTGAAATTGTATCATTGACTTCCCCGAATGTCGGAGAATTTTTTGAAAAATATGTAAGCGGTCCGAATGTAATTCCATACTCAGAGATTTTCTCAAAGGTTGGATTTACCATTAACAGCGAGCCATATCAAAAAATAAGTGACATAGGAGTTTCAATGGGATTTAATGATAAAACTTTCAGATTAGTTGTAGCGGGTATAAAAGATCCTGAAAACCAGTTCGTTAAAGATCTTGGTTTAAAAGTTGGTGATGAACTTGTTTCATTTAACGGGAAAGAGATATCTTTTGAAAATATGAGAGGTATTTTCGGTTCATATAAAAATCAGATCAAAAAAGGGGATACTCTTGAACTTGTTGTGGCAAGAATAAATGATAAAGGAGTTGAAAGCAAGGAAAAGCTAAATGCAGTAATAACTGAAACAAAAACCGAATACAATAATGATGTTGTATTAAATGAGAATCTGAACCCACAGCAGCAGGCACTGCAGAACGCATGGCTGGGTAAATAATAATCAATTAATAAGTTTTGATCGATCAGTCTCCTTTCCGGATAATATGGGAAGGAGATTTTTTTATATAACAGATAATTTATTGGTAAAGAAATTAATTTATTTCTAAAAAATCACATCCGTCCAAAACGTTTTTAAAAGTTTTAACACTAATCGCACGAAATTTATTTAATTGCTTAAGTAAACATTTTTGCACGACTTTGTTCAAAACATTTGAAAAATGAATAAAAAAGCCAATGTCAAAAAATTATTTTTAATATTATTAAATCTTAGACGGGAATTTGCATTTTAGATGTATCGCTTTTAAATCAATTTGAAAATGTAAAAGAAAAGATTGTAGTTTTAAAAAACTTAATTTGGATATGGAAAAACCGGAATCTTGTTTGTTTAAATGCTGTGTTTTTGCAGGAATTTTAAAAAATTTAGAAATTAATGATTTTTTGAAATCGCAAAAAAAAACTATTCGTGCCACATTTTAAAATGTGGCACACCTTAAGGTGTGGCACAACCTAAAGATTGTGAAAATTATTTACAAAAATATCAAAATTCTTCAAAAATTTAAACTTTCTATGATAAAACAGTTTTGAAATAAAATCAACCATGTTTCCAAAAAAAGAGATCAAAATTGTTTGAAATACTATATTGAGGGTTGATTTCACATTTCAATTTTTAATATAGAAAGATGTTCATTTTCCTATTTTAAAATCACAATCAATATTGTTTTGGAAGCTATTGCTAAAAAATAATATCAACACCGAATTATTCTCTCAAATTTTTTAATCCAAATAAGTATATTATTCAAATTCCAATCACAAAATATTTAAATTCAAATGATATGAGCTCTGAAATTATAGAAACTAATGAAAAGAATCTCATTGTTTCAGAAATGGCTGAGAATCTTATAGGGTCTGAAATAATAAGACTAGCCTGGCAGATAAATGAAAGAATTGCAAAAGGTCAGGAGATTTACAATATGACAATAGGAGATTTTGATCCGAAAATATTTCCTATTCCTGAAGAACTTACTGAAGAAATTAAAAAAGCATACAGCGAGCACCATACAAATTACCCTCCGGCAAACGGTTCCATCGAACTTAGAAAAGTTATTTCGAATTTCCTTAAAACAAAGGGAGGACTTGATTACGGAATTGATGAGATCATTATTACAAGCGGTGCCAGACCAATTATTTATGCGGCATTTAATACAATAGTTGATAATGATGATGTTATTATTTTTCCTGTACCTTCATGGAATAATAATCATTATACTCATCTTTCGAGAGCAAGAGCAATTACAATTGAAACAAGTCCTGAGAATAATTTTATGCCGACGGCTGCTGACATTGAGCCACATATTGGAAAAGCAACTCTGATCGCATTATGCTCTCCTTTAAATCCAACAGGCACTGTCTTTACTGAAAATGAAGTGAAAGACATCTGCGATCTGATTGTAAATGAGAATAACAGAAGAGGTGAAAACGAAAAACCGGTTTATTTATTATTTGATCAGATATACTGGTTACTGACACTGGGTGAAACAAAACATTTTAATCCTGTTCTGATAAATCCTGAAATGAGAAATTACACAATTTTTGTCGATGGATTATCAAAGGCATTCTGCGGAACAGGTGTAAGGGTTGGATGGGGTTATGGTCCGAAAAGAATCATTGAGAAAATGAAATCGATCACATCTCATATGGGAGCATGGGCTCCAAAAGCAGAGCAGGTAGCTATTTCCAGATATCTTGGAAATGAAACTATTGTTGATTCATTTGTGGATAATTTTAAAAATGAAATATTGAAACGACTCAACAGTTTATATAAAGGTTTAATGAAACTGAAAGAAGACGGATACAGAGTAGATGCAATTGTTCCGCAGGCTGCAATATATATGACTGTTAAATTTGATCTGATCGGATCAATAAAGGAAGACGGAAGTGTATTAGAAACTATTGAGGACATAACAGAATTTCTTATTTGTGAAGCGAAGCTTGCCTTAGTTCCGTTTTCATCTTTCGGATCATCTTCTGATTCCACCTGGTACAGGATCTCTGTGGGAACATGCACTTTAGATCAAATCGATGAGATAATGAAAAATCTCAGATACGCATTGTCAAAATTAAGCTGATTTAAAGTTTTAAAAAGTTAACATCTGAAAATTTATTTTCAACTTCCATTAAACTAACCTTTTATGGCTGAAGCCGGTCAAAACCCGCAGATCAAATTACTGATATGGATGCTTGAAGACATCCGGAAAGTAACCTTAAGCGGAGTAAATCATCTTTCAAGAGAACAGCTTTTTAAAAATCCTATAGACGGCGAATTTCCTGTCGGCGCATTTCTTATGCATTTGTGCGAGTGCGATATATCATGGCTTGAAATTATTTCCGGCATTGAACAGTCTGAAGATTTGAAGAAAAGAAGTTATTATGACAAATGGTTTGATCCTTCAGTCGAATCAGCTGCTCCGAAAGAGCCGCTTGAGATAAGCGAGTATCTGGAAACTCTTGAGATCACAAGGAAAAATTTTCTTGAATATGTTTCAGAAATGAAAGATTCCGAACTGGAAGAAAAGATTGTAATGAAAAGAAAAAGCGGAGATGTAGAGATTCTAAAAAAATGGATCATATATCACATAATTGAACATGAAGCGCATACAAGAGGCCAAATGTTTATGCTTATCCGAATGGCTGGATGGAATAAAGTTTAAAACTATTTCAATTAATTAATCCGGAATTGAAAAACAATAAAAAACATCATCACATCTAATTACACAATTCTAAAAAATTATATTCCAGAAGAATCCGTTCAGATAATTGTCAACTGGATCGAAGAATATAAATTTCAGTTAAAAATTACCAAAGCGCGTCACACAAAGCTTGGAGATTACAGACATCCATACAAAGGCAAGTCTCACGAAATCACAATAAATCATAATCTGAACTCATATTCGTTTCTCATAACACTTGTACATGAAATTGCACATCTGACTACATGGAATAAATTTCAAAGAAAAGTTCTTCCTCACGGAAAAGAATGGAAAGAAGAATTCAGGCTTCATTTAATTCCGGTTTTTGAGTTAAATATTTTTCCCATTGATATACATGAGTGCTTAGTAAACTATTCAGTGAATCCAAAGGCTTCCAGCTGCGCTGATACTGAACTGATGAAAATTCTGAAAAAATATGATACGGGTTCAGAATATGTTCATCTTGAAGATATTCCTCAAAAGAGTGTGTTTAAATTAAAGAGCGGACGAACATTTATCAAAGGCGAAAGATTGAGAAAGAGATACAAGTGCGTGGATATTTCAAACAAAAAAATTTATCTGGTAAGTCCTGTTGCGGAAGTAATTCAGACCTCACTTTTTTGAAAAACAATTACAGCATCATTAAAAAATATGCACAACTTTTCCATACTGATCCTTTCTATTTCATAAGATATAAATGATTTGTTCGGGGCAAGCTTTTGATAATGTTATCAAGAAATTCTACTGTCTGTTATCATAAACTTTACACTAATTACTGTCGCTGTTAAATGATTTTTATATAAATAGAGTTTTCCATTATTTTTGACAGCTATGTTTATTTATAAAAATCTAATTTCAGATTTCTGTATAATCTGTTCAATTATTTTTTTATTTTGAGCAAACAAAAAATTCATGATGACACTGAATAATAAGTCAATTACAAAAGCTGCATCAGATTATGTATTCGAACTTTTGAAAACTAAGCTTCCTGCTGTTTATTTGTATCACAATTACAGACATACAGATGATGTAGTGAATGCAATAAAAAAGATCGGGAAAAAGTCCGGACTGACAGATGAAGAAATGGAAATTGTTGTTCTTGCGGGATGGTTTCATGATACGGGATTTACAGAAGAATGTAAAAATCACGAGGATGCAAGTATTGAAATTGCAAAGAAATTTCTCACTGAAAATAATTATCCGCCTGAGAACATTGAGAAAGTTGCCGGCTGTATTAATTCCACCCGCCTGCCCCAGCATCCCGGAAATATTCTTGAAGAAGTGATTTGTGATGCTGATTTGATCCATCTCGGAACTGAAGATTATGAGGTCAGGTCAGACCTGCTCAGAGCTGAATGGGAAACGGCGAATAACAAACAATATTCGCAAATTGACTGGCTGAAGCTGAATGCAGATTTTCTTAAATCTCATAAATTCCATACTAAGTATGCAAGGAAAGCTCTCGAAGAGAAGAAAGCAGAGATACTTGTTGACATTCAGAGAAAGTACAGAAAAAAAATGGATGAGATTGAAAACAATGAAAAACAGCAGCAGAAAATTGAGATAGAGAAGCAGAAACTTGAATCTAAAAAAGCGGAAAGCGCTAAATCAGACAGAGGTGTCGAAACTATGTTCCGGAATACCGTGCGGACTCACGTTGAATTCAGCGGTATGGCAGATAATAAAGCCAATATTATGATCAGCATAAATACTCTGATCATCGGTGCGATCGTAACTGTTATGTTCAGAAAGTTTGATTCAAATCCTGAACTGGTAATTCCTACTCTCATTCTTGTAACAGTAAGTCTCGTCTGCATAATCTATGCAGTGCTTGTTACACGTCCGAAGATCACCATAGGAAAATTCACAAAGGATGATATTCTAAATAAAAGAACAAATCTTTTGTTTTTTGGAAACTTTCATAAAATGGATTTAAAAGATTTTGAATGGGGAATGAATCAGATGATGAATGACAAGGAATTTCTTTACGGAAGCATGATAAAGGATTTTTATTTTCTCGGACAGGTGCTGGGAAGAAAGTATAAGTATTTAAGGATATGCTACACAATTTTTATGTTCGGACTGATCGCGTCTGTAATTGCGTTTATAATTGCATTTTTAATAACACCGTCAACTGATTTAAATCTTCTGGAGTAAATTTTTTATAAAACTCTGTCAGTTTTTTGAAATTTCATTACAAAACCTTTTAAACTTTTTTATTATTTTCTTCAACTGAAAACAATTCCAGCTCTTCTGTTTTACCCTTTAGCTTGATCTTTCCCATCGATTCTGTTTTGTACCTGCCGTCGAGTTCCAGTTTATCCAGCAGCAATCCCG
>DAIPYE010000021.1:7951-26769 GCA_036782915.1 Bacteroidota bacterium
CCGATATAAGAAGAGTCTTGTTATGTGTATTGCATTCATACTGAATGCGCGATGAAGTATTTACAGTGTCACCGTGATACACAATGTCTTTTTTAATGTCACCGATCTCGCCTGTTATAACTTTTCCGCAGTGAAGTCCTGCTTTGAACTCAGGATACACATCAAACTTCTTAAGATATTTTTCTTTCTTTCCCAGTATTTTATTCTGAATTTTAAAAAAACAATTTATACAATTAAGATCGTTTGTGCCGTCCTTCATGTGCCAGGTGATCACAATTTCATCTCCGACATACTGGTAAATTATTCCTTTTGATTCAAGTATAGGATCAGTCATGTCATAAAAAAAATCATTCAGAAATTCATGATTTTTCTGAAGACCGATTTTTTCTGCAATAGTAGTGGATGATTTCAGATCAAGAAACATAAAGATAAGTTCTTCTTCAAGAGGCAGCTGATATTTCCCCATGACATAATTCAGCAATACATTCTGTCCCATAAGTCTGTTGATCTGCCTGATAAAGTTTATAAAGAATATCAAAACTATACAGTAAGTCAGCATTGCGTAAAAGTCTTTGCTGGTAACGAAATTGGACATGTTACCTATTTTTTGAATTTTGTCCTGGAATTGACTGTTGTGAAGAACTCTGTTATTTATGACTACTATTAACATAATTATTGCAAAAAACAGAGCTATATAAAATGTACTCCGGATGATCACTGCATTTAAGAATTTCATTCTCCTTAATCTTTTTTCAAGAAAATGAATTTCCGTATAAGATGCGATCAGACCGAAAACTATTCCGAAGAATAAATGATTCAGTATCGGATAAATATTAAATCCCTGATTCAGAATTGCAAAGAAGATTGCTGCTAAAGAAGTAAATGCAGTGAATAACAATATTGATTTTCTGTTTCGTTTTGTCTGTACGGATGAATTCATTTAGATTCTTTCAACATTAAATAATTTAACTTCCTGCTCTTTGCCTCTGAGCTTAAACTCCCCAAGTGATTCTATCCTGAATTCATCGGGTAGTTTAACTCTGCTTAAAATTTCTTCGGATATAAGAAATGTCTTTTTAAGTTCGTTGCATTGTGACATAATTCTTGAAGCTGTATTCAGTACATCTCCGTGAAAAACAATTTCCTTTTTTGAATCACCGATCTCGCCGGTAATGGTCAGACCGAAATGCAAACCGGCTTTGAATTCCGGTATGATGCCGAATTCCGATCGATAATTTCCTGAAAGTCTTTCAATTTTATCCCTGATCCTGAAAAAACATTTCACGCAGTCTGAATCTTTGAAACCGCTGTTATCCTTCCAGCTGATGACAACTTCATCTCCGACATACTGGTAAACCTGTCCTTTCGATTCCACTATCTCTTCGTCAATATCAAAAAAAAATGAGTTTATGAATTTATGATTATTTACCGGACCGAGCTTTTCCGCAATGGTTGTCGAAGATGACAGATCAAGAAACATAAATGCTCTTTCCTCTTCTTTTGGGTTGTGATATTTCCCCGTAATATAATTCAGAAGAACATTCTTCCCCAGAAGATTATTGATCTGTGTGACAAAATTTCCCGTAAAGCTGAAGATCACTGCAAAGAGCAGAATATATTTGAAATCACCGTTAATGATAAAGTATTCAAAATCTGAACTTCCAAGAGTTGTGAAAATATTTACATTATTTAATCTGCTTTCATGTATTACCCAGACAGAAATAACTGCAAATGAAATTATGAAAACATAAACCAGTGATCTGGTGAGAAATACAGAGGAAAATTTCAGCTTTTTGAATTTGTCAATGAAAACAAAATTTTCAAAAATTGCAATCAGAAATGTAATTACAAATCCGGCAGTAATTCCTTTCAGAGCATGTACTTCGTCGAATCCGAAAGAGCTGACAGTAAAAATTAATCCCGCAAAAGTTCCGATTGAGGAAATTAAAATTACATTTTTTATTTTCTGCTTTCGCTTTTCTGAATTCTTCATTTCCTTTTCTTTTATCTCCGTAAATTATTAACCGGTAACGAAGAGCGGAGCTGTGTTATAAATTATTTTACATATAATTTTACATATAAAAGACATTGAACTTATGACCATCCGGATCTGCAAAAACAAAACCATAATATCCTTTACCAAATTCTTCAGCTCCGGAAACAATTGTTCCGCCAGCATTCTTAACCTCGCTCTCCCAGTTATCAACTTCCTCTTTGCTTCCGGCTGACAGAGTGAATATAATTTCATTTCCGTATTTCAGATCGGCTATTTCTCCTTTTACATTGGATTTTAATACTTCCTTCAGAAAAAAGTGTATTACAAATTCATCCTCCCCGAATAAAAAACTTGTCAGTTCTTCAGATTTAAAATTTCCGTTTGGCTTAAATCCTAATTCAGTATAAAATTTTGTTGTCCGGTCTATATCCTCCACTGTAAGATTTGCCCATATCTTTTCGGGTTTCATATTATTAAAGTTTTAAAAATTTTAATTATAAATATAATCCGGATCCGATAAATACATTAAGGCCTTCGTCAGATTTTGCAACTGTCACGCCGACATTGAACATTCTGCTGAGATATGAAATCCATAGTGTAGAACCAAAAGAGCTGTGCCATACTTTGGAATCTTCACTGTCGAGAAAAACTCTTCCTGCCCCGCCGAAAACTGATATTCCAAATACTCCGGGAACTAATAAATTTACCTTTGCTATGCCGAATCTGATCTCTGTTTCTCCCAGTACTACTGCATCTCCGGCAAACCTTTCCCTTGAAAATCCTTTTAAAGAATTTGCTCCGCCGAGAAACATTGATTCGTAAAAAGGAAAATTTCCCCACACCTTTCCTGTACCTGCTCTGAATGCAAACGTAACTCCTTTAACAGTGTCTGTACTGAAATATGCTCTGATATCGACACCTGCTTTACTGAATCCGTAATTGTTGACAAACAGATTCGGTGTATAATTACCTAATAGCTGCGCGTAAATTCCTTTGAACGGTTCTGATTTATTATCACGCGTATCAAAAACAAATGAAGAATTCAGTCCGGCAAAACTGATCCTGCCGATTCCGTAAGTATCCGGATTTTGCCCAAGCAAAGTATTCTGATCTTCACTGACATTTGCAAGTTTATAAAAAGGAGTTATTGTGAATTCAGATCTTTTACCTGCAGGGATATAAAATGTCGGGGCAACACGGAATAATTCCTGTTTGACATTATAATATTTTATATCCTGTAAACTGTCACTGTACGGTGTTTGATTTCCTTCTCCGAAATATCTTGTAATCGCAAGCTGTGTACCCAGTACTTCCAGACTAATTCTGGTGTTTTTTATTATTGTATAAAAATCTCCAGTGTATTTGAAATTATAACTCGGAGCATTGAATGCATAACTTCCCATCAGTGACATTCTGTAAACATAAGGTTTTGCCCTGAATCCGTATTTGTAAAGCACCGGACCGCCCCCAAGCTCCAGTCCGTTATCAGTATCATAATTAAAAACCGGTGAGAATCTCCATTCATGTCCGCGGTCTTCTGTAAATGGTTCATATCTTTCCTTTAAGTCATTTACAGGCCTTGTGTCTTTGTAAATTTCAATTCCTTCACCATTACCTTTTACTTCCAGTTTCTCCTTGTCTTTAATTATTTTAACATCAATACCGCTGTTATTTTCACCCTTTACATTTAATACATCCTTTCCTTCATTTACATAAATTCTTAATTCATCAGTATCATCAGCATCAAATATTTTATTAAAAAACGGCTCTCCCTTTTTTTCATTTGTCTCTTTATCAAGTTTGTAAATTTTTACTTCCACTTTGTCATCGTTCAGATTGTTGATCTCAATAAATTCTTTTTTATCACTTCCGTAAATATCCACGACTTCATTCAGCAGATCATAATATTCATCCGCTGCTTCATTTAATTTATCCCTTCTTGACTTGATCATGTTAATCAGATTTTTTCCTTCAAGTTTATACCATTCTTCAGGAAGCTGCTTTACAGATTTTGTAATAATCTCATCTGTAATTTTACTCTGTATAAGCGCGGCAATAGAGTCATAATCTTTTTTGCTTGCCTGTGATAAAAATCTTCTGTCAACATATCTTCCGTTCCATGACAGATCATAAATTCTCGGATAATCTTCTCCGTATCCTTCGATCTGAGTAACGTATTCCCCCACAAAAAATGGAACGATCCCGTCATACAGACAAAATGCCTGATCTCTGTCGCGGGGAATCGGTTTGAAGATCAGCTTCCCGTCTTTCTCGTAACCCGCCCAGAGCCACTGATCTGAGTGCCTGTCCCAGTCGCCTATCATCAGATCAAATAATCTTGCTTTGAGAAATTCAACATCATCGATCTGAACATCATTATCTTTTTCAAGTTTTTTATAAAATTTTCCGGAGTTTAATATCTTATCTGACTCGCCGAAACCTTTTTCACCGTCTTCACCTTCTTCAGGATTTTCTTCAAGTGTACCCAGTACATTGCCGAAATCTTTTCTGTATTCGCCGAGCAAAGGATCATCAGGCATATAAACCACTATCGGAACAGCATTGATAATTCCAAGCTGAGTTAACATAGATGCAACAATTATCGCCGACAATGGATTTGATGTACTTATCTGATCCTGAAAAGCGTCAGCCACTATTGTATTCTGAAGATCAGGCGGCAGAATTCTCGTAGGGTCTTTATTGATCGAACGGAATTTATATGTTTTCCCGTCCTTGCCTTTCATTCTGAGAGACTTAGTCTGTAATCCTCCGCCGCGTTTGTAAGGAGTCAGTCCGCCGGCGAATTTATTCAGATCAAGTACATCCGCTTCAAATGGAGTTGTCCACAGATCACGCCAGTGTTTTCCGAGAAATAATTCTCCGAATCCGCTCATTTCATAACCCGCTCCGGCTACAACTTTTACTTTTTTTGTAAAATAATCCTTTTTGTCTATTGAATCGGATTGTGAATATGTCTGCCGGAATGAAACTATAAATGCTGATATTAAAATTATTTTTAAAAAAATTTTCATATTAATTTTGAATAATTACTCTATGATTTTAGAATGAAATTTTTGTTTTAATAACATTTAAAACGGTGATACAGCCGGAGGCTGACAATGAAATATGAATGTTTAAATTTTAATGTTTCCTGGGATAGACAACAATATTTGCACTGCCGTTTTTACCTTCATTGCTGATGAACAAAGTGCCGTCAGATGAAAATGTAATTCCTTCCGGCTGAGCATGAATTTTCTTCGGCAGAGATTCTTTTCCTATGTAGTTTCCTTCTTTTGAAATTTCAATTATTTCATTACCGTTTGCCGCAATTAAAAAGAATGTTCCCGTAAGCGGATTTCTCTGAATTCCAGACGGATTAAAATAATTTTTTATGTCTGTTTTACTGATCAGAAATCTCTGTACCGGATCCAGTTTCATGCTGTCCAGTGAAAATGAATAAACTGCTTTATCATTATCATCATTTTCAACTCCGGGAAAACCTTTACATGCCAGCAAAAGTGAATTCGTTTCCGGATCAAAGCATAATCCTTCAATATCATATTTTCCGTTCAGACCTGTTTTGTAAATTTTATAATCTACAGATTCGCCGTTATCTCCTTCTTCAAATTCAAAAATTTCACCTTTACTGTGAAGCAGATAAAATTTATTGTTGATATAAACTATATCTTCAAAATCTTTTTTGACCGGAGGTTTTCCCAGAGTAAATTTTTTGATAATATCACCGGTCTTGTAATCGATCTGATATATAATACCCTGCTCATCCTGTTCGCCGAATAGCCTGCCGTCAGGAGTCATTGTAAGTCCGGAAATTTCTTTGAGTTCGGCGGGAAGTGTTATGATCTGCGGATTTACAGAGCCGAGATCGTATTTTGAAAGGTCGCTGTTTGCAATATCATTTGAAGCTTTTTCTTTATTCTCTTTTTTATTTTTTTCAGAGTTTTCTTTACTCGTCTGGTTTTTTGAACAGGAGGAAAGCAAAAAAACCAAGGCTGAAATCAGTAAAAATATTTTAAAAGTTTTCATTAAAAGTTAAAAATTTTTTTCAATAATGTTAAAAAATAAATTAATTTAATAGAGTAAAATTTATTTT
This sequence comes from Bacteroidota bacterium, assembly GCA_036782915.1. GTDB lineage: Bacteria > Bacteroidota > Ignavibacteria > Tepidaquicellales > Tepidaquicellaceae > JAEUSI01. The sequence goes on from DAIPYE010000021.1 coordinate 14,059, forward strand.
GAAGGTGATTTGAATAAACATTTTTAAATTATAATAAAGTAATATTCAGGCAAAAGATTTCCTCAATACAATATCAGCTCACTAAAAATTTCATCACATCTTCCTTTGTATGCTGCTCGTTAATTTCAAGAAAACTGTTCCTGTCCCTGTTAAGCGCCAGCCAGTTTGAAATTACTTTTATCTCGTCTTTCTCAAAATTGCTGAATTTATGCTGAACGTATTTGCTGAGTGAAAAAAAAAGATATTCTGTTGTTTCAGTTAATTCCTCATAAATGTTTGCCTGATTATATTCTTCCTCATCATTGTTTCTGATCTGATATGTCTTCACAAGCTTTCCGTTCTGAATAAAAAATATCTCACTTCCGTTCTCACTCCGGCATTTGATAATTATTTTTTTGTCATTGATGGCTGAGGTTATTACTTTCTGATAACTCATGACTTTTCTGATGTCATTGAGTCTGTCTCTGATAAAAGCAGCTCTTTCATAATCCATGCTTTCGGCAAAATCATTCATCCTGATCTCATATAATCTCTGGGCTGAATGTTTTTCCAGTGAAGTAATGAACTCATGAACTCTCATAACTTCATCCCGGTATTCCTGATGCGACTGAGTGAAATTACACGGCGCATTGCACTTTCCAAACTCGTGATACATGCAGGTCGAATGCTCCTTTGAGGGTTTGAATCTTTTATCTTCGCATTTCCGCAATTTGAATTCATCTCCAATATCTTTCATAAGTTTCAATACAGTCATCCCGCTTCTGAATGGTCCGTAATAATTTGCTCCGTCATTTTCAATTTCATAAACTCTTTCGATCCTCGGATAACTGTTTTGCACATCTATTTTTAAAAACGGATGGAATCTGAATCTCTTTATCGCCGAATTAAATCTCGGTTTATGCTCCTTTATAAGTCTCGACTCGAGTATTAACGCGGAAAGTTCGGAATTTGTAACTTCATATTCTATCGCTCTGATATTATTTAAAAGCTTTTTTAATTTGACAGGCAGTTCAGAATTATATCTGAAATATGAAGATAATCTTTCCCGGAGATTTTTAGCTTTGCCGATATAAATGATCTCACCGCTTCTTGATTTCATAAAATACACACCGGGCACTTTCGGAAAATCTTTCAGAGACAGATTAAGCCTTTTTAGAACAGGCGATTTGTTTTCATTGTTGTAGATCTTACAATTCTGAAACTTCAGAATTTCTTCCACTGAATCAAATTCATATTCATCATTTAAAATCTGTAGAAAATTCACAAGGATCTTTGAAGTTGCAAGCGCGTCATCATAAGCTCTGTGCTGTCTTTTGAATTTTATGCCGAAATGAGTTGCGACATTTATCAGCGACTTGCTTTTCAAACCTTTAAGTAATCTTCTTGCTAATTTACATGTACATAAAGTTTTCATTTCAAACGGGACACCTTCGCGTTCAAATGAATGAAAAAGAAATTTAAAATCGAATGCTACATTATGACCTGTAAAGATCAGTGCAGTATTTTCGGATTTTAAAAAAGCAGTGATCTTAGGTGCAATATCTTTGAAAGACGGCATGTTAATGACAGTTTCATTTGAAATTCCCGTTAAATTTGTGATCTCCCGTGGAATATGCTGAAGCGGATTTATCAGTGAAGTGAATTTGTCGAGGATCTCACCGTTTTGAATTTTCAAAATTGAAATTTCCGTTAAACGGTTGTAAACAGGCGATAATCCTGTCGTTTCAACATCGCAAACAAAGAATGTCGCATCCGAAATGTCTGTTTTAGTTTTTTGCATAAAGGTATATATTCAATATAAAAATCTGACAGGATTCAATCTATAAAAGAATTTAGTTGTATGAGTTTTTGTCAAAACTGTCCAACAGTTATTCAAATCATTTTTATTTATATATAATTAAATTTAAATTAAGATTAATTTACAGTGAAGATAAATTAAAATTAAAAAAAAATATGAGAACAATGAAATTACATTTTTCTATTTTCTTTATGTTAATAATTGCAACGACTGCATTTTCACAAAATAAGGAAGAAGAATTCAAACCATCTTATTCAGTCGGAGCAACTGTATTTTCCGGATGGGTTTATAATTTAAACGACGCACAGTTCATTTCCAAACTTGATACAGCTGCAGGACCCAGCAGCAGCGCTCCTTTCGGATATGCTCCAACGGCAAATCAGTTCGAAGTTACAAAAAATTCATTTTATCTGGACAGAGCATATATAAATGTCAGAGCATTTTTAACACCTCAGATCAATGCGAGGGTAACTCCGGATATTTTTTCATTTACTGACGGCACAGGAGCTACACAGTATGCATATCAGATAAAATTCGCTTACGTTGAATATACACCTCTGACTGCAGATAACGGAGCATCTCTCGGATTTACGCTTGGTGTAAATTCAAATCAATGGGTGACTAATTTTGAAAAGTATTATCAATACAGATTTGTTCAGAAAACGCTGACAGATTTTGCATGGGTAACATCAGCAACAGTAAGCGGAAATACTGTAACAAATACAACTTCAACTTATTTTCCGACAGCAGATCTGGGACTGACAGCAAAATTTACTTTCCCTCATAAATATGCTGATCTGTATTTAGCTGTTGTAAACGGTAACGGATTCAGAAATCTCAGCTTAGACAACAGATTCAAGGATGTTCAGATCACCGGATATGTTTATCCACTTGCAGGAAAAATCAGCAAAGAAATGGCAATGCTTAAGAAAAAAGGAAAAACCAGGCTGAATGGATTGAATGAACTGGTATTTGGAGGAGTTGCTTATCTTGGAAAGCTGAACAATGGTGAAAATTACAGCGGGGCACAATATAAAAGAAACAGATTCGGAGGAATGTTTGCCGGTAAATACAATTTTAATAAATCCGGCTTTATCAGAATCGGAGGAGAATACAGCACACAGGCGAATCAAAGCCCAACTCCCGGAGCACCTTATACTGCTTTAAAAACAGATGCCAGAGGTATTTCAGTATTTATGGAATTTTGTCCTCCGTCAGAGCAGCTGGGTGAGAAAGTTACAATGCTTTTAAGATATGATGCTTTTGATCCGAATACATCTGATAATGCATCAGCAGGAACATCAGGATTTAACAGCAATGATGACGCACAATCTCTTTTTATCGCAGGTGTTTTTTACAGACCGGCTTTAGCTTTCGGATTCGGACTGAGTTATCAGCTGACTACTTTCCAGAACGATTTTGGAGTAAAATATGACGGAACCCCTACGGAAGATCTGGAAAGATTATATCTGAATACTGTACTTAATTTTTAAAAAATTTCAGTATTTGTAATATTTCTTATCAATTTCATTTTTTAAAGTTCAATTGAAATTTTGAATGAGAAGGGAAAATTTTGTAATAATCGGTATTTTTAAAAATGCTAAAAATTTTATAAAATTAATTGAAGTAAATGGAAGATAATTTAATAAACACAGAGAATTATATTGTCAGGGAAGGAACAAAGGTTTCTTTGAAAAATTATCCTACGGAATATTCCGAAAAAAAGCTTGATAAATCAGAAGGGGAAAAGCTTCTGGAATCAGGCAAGGAAAAATTATCGGAATTGCAGGATAAACTTTATGCTCATAATCAGTACAGCGTTTTGATAATATTTCAGGCAATGGATACTGCCGGGAAAGACGGCGCGATCAAGCATATAATGTCGGGACTTAATCCAACCGGAGTAAAAGTGAACAGTTTCAAAACACCTTCATCTACTGAACTGGAACATGATTATTTATGGCGGCATTACATTGCATTACCGGCAAGAGGAGAGATCGGTATTTTTAACCGTTCTCATTATGAAAATGTACTTGTTACAAGAGTTCATCCTGAATACATATTGAATGAAAATCTTCCCGAAATAAATACTATAGATGACATAAAAGATGATTTCTGGAAGGAAAGATTTAAACAAATAAACAGATTTGAAAAAAATATTTATCAGAACGGAACTGTGATATTAAAATTCTTTCTGCATCTTTCAGAGAAAGAACAGAAAAAAAGATTTATTGACAGAATAGACGATCCGAAAAAAAACTGGAAATTTTCACCCGGTGATGCAAAAGAAAGAAAATACTGGAATGATTATCAGAAAGCTTATGAAGATGCATTGAGCAATACATCTACTGATCATGCGCCATGGTATGTGATTCCAGCAGATAACAAATGGTTTACAAGACTGGCAATTACATATATAATTTACAGACAATTCGAATCATTAAGACTTGAGTATCCGATTGTAAACGAAGAAAAAAAGTCTGAATTGTTAAAAGTACGTGAAGAACTTGAAAATGAAAATAAAAACTAATACAATATCAGATTTTAAAATAAATTTTTTAAATCACATAAAATACTGACCGTTTGAAATTAAGTGAATTCAAGAAATTTTTTGTCAATGAAGAAAAAGGATTGGTAGGCTTACTGGTCACCATTCTTTTATTAATATTTGTTGTATATCCATTAGCGGGATCAGGCATAATTGGCAAATTACCTGAAAATATACTCATTACAATATCCGTGATTATGGCATTGATCTCGATAAATGTATTCAAAGACAAAAAAGGCTTAATTTTTATATTCGCTGTTATTGTTTTTTCATTTAATCTGATAAATATTTTTACTGATAATATAATTATAAAAGATCTGCATCAGATCGGTAAAACAGGATTTTACTTTACCATAACTTTGTTTGTCTTGAAAAAAGTTTTTAAAAGTGAAAATGTTAACAGATTTACAATTGTAGGATCTATTGTAGTTTACCTTCTTTTTGGTCTTATGTGGGGAACGTTGTATTCTTTTTGTTATATAAATATTCCTCACTGTTATAATTTTGAAAACATACCTGTTCCAAATTCAGATCTGACATCAGAGTTTATCTATTATAGTTTTATAACACTGACAACAGTGGGTTATGGCGACATTACTCCCGCTATACCTTTTACCAGATCACTGGCGATTTTTGAAGGTCTGATCGGTCAGTTATATCCGGTAGTTATGATCGGCACTATTATATCAATGAGAGTTGAAAGAAAATCTTCAGGAAAGTAATTTTATATTTGAGCAGAATATTTACTGCTGCTGAATTATCACTCTGTTTTTTATAAAGGCAAAAATTTATTATGAAAATAATTATTTTTTTACTTTATCCTTGTAATGACTTGAATAAATTGAAATACTTTTCCATTATTGGTCACCCCAAAAATAATATTTTAAAAATAAATTTATTAAATTTATGGGGAAACCTTACAGCATACTTTCAGGATTCATTCTTCTTATAATATCTTTAATTCTTTTTTCGTTTACGACAGCCGGAAATAATCCGCCGGAAACAAATATTCAGACCCTTGATGCAGAAACTGTAAAGTGGCTCAGCAGAGTTGACTCTGTCGGAGGTTTTGTATCAGACAGTGTTATCACAGCCGTTGATGATTACATTAAGGAAGTAAAAGGACTAAAATATCAGTCATACAGCATCAGAAGTCTATTGCTCAGGGAAAACTGGTTTTGCGGAGATTATCTTGCCTCGACTGTTCCTGTTTTTGTAAACGGCACCGGTGCAGCCGCTCCTATAGGTTTTACAGTTGACAGAAACTATAATTATCCGATAGTCTATACAGATACCGGAGCATTTAGCGGAAAAAAAGGAAACGGAATTAACAGTTACATTGAAACAGGTTTCAATCCTGTCAGTACTTCTGAAATTTCTTCATTTGACGGTCGTTTAATGATCTATAATATGTCTGATTCAGCTGATCAGGGAGGTATGGGCAGCAAATACAGCGGTGACGGATTTTACTTTTTCCCTCATCTTTCAAACGGGAATACAAAGTTCAATATTATTTCATCCGCAGAATCTAACGTTTATCTTCCAACTGCTAAAAATTATATATCAGTTCAGAGAAGAACTACATCGCTCCTTGATTTACACTACAGAGATAATCTGATTTCCACAGTATCAAATACATATGGTTATAAAGCAAATGCTTCGATTACTTTCGGCGGAATCAGTAACGCAGGATTTGTTCAAAGTTATTCGAAACTTCAGCTGGGAGGATATTCTGTCGGAAAAAGTTTAAGCGTTCCTCAACAGCTTATTCATTATAATGCTGTACAGAGATTAATGCAAAGACTAGGAAGGGATATTAGCAGCGATGATGCTGTTGATTTTAAATCCAAGCTTTTTACATTTACAGGAGATAAACTTGTAATAAATTATCAGTCTCAGAATTCCGGAAATATTCAATTCGAATTACAGGATCAGAATGGCACTCCTTATCCGAATTTCACATTGGCTGATTGTATTCCTTTGACTGGAAATGAATTTTCAAAGACTGTAACCTGGAACAATGGAAGTAATTTGTCATCATTTGTAAATACGCCTGTTTATTTAAAGATTAAAATGTCAAACAGTGATCTTTACTCGCTGCAGTTTCAAAATAAGATCGCAGAAACTGATCTGACAAAAAGCGGATTTAAGTGCGGTACATATAAACAGTTTTTTGCAGATACATTATTATTTGCAAATTTATTGCCTGTCGAGAGAAAAATGAATACACCAGTTAAGAATCCTTTGCCTGTCATTTCTCCGGTTGAAAACTGGGAAGGCAATACGATAGTTACCAGTTACAGTAATATTGCTTATTCACACAGTTTGTTTGAAGACAGAATGGCTTATAAAATGTGGCTTCTGGTAAGAAACAGTCTCGGCGCATTTCCTGCTTATTATGAGTCTTATGACGGTGAGAACTGGATTAAGCCGAATCTGGAATCGTTTAAATATAATGGAAGTATGAATAATAACATAATTACCGATAAACCATATCCGGGAGGTCTGGTTACTGTTATAGATGATTCTCTTTATAATCAGACTGATTCAACAAGAAGATATAAATCTGTCTATAATACTCACACAAACGTTAACAACAGTTTTCTAAATGTTTCTTTTTCATATGATGGAATTGTATGGACTCCTTATTCCGGAAATCCTGTTAGAAAAAGCGGAGAAGATCTTTCAACATCCGGATGGAATCCTGTCCTCGGTAAATATCTCGGATATTTCAGGGATTCACTCGGAATAAGAAAAGTCGGAAGATATTTAAGTGATGATTTTATTAACTGGACTTATACAGGTACTATTTTAAAGTCAGAGCCAATTGATATTCAGACAACCCATGTTTACAATATGACAGTTTTATTTAAAGATAGCGTTTACTGGGGTTTTGTGGGAATACTGAGATTGAATCCTGCAGGTCATGAATTTCCTCCTAATCCTTCAAGGACAGACAATACAGCTTTTATTGCTCTGATGTTTTCAAGGGACGGGATCAAATTTGAAAGGTGCGGAAATATGCAGGCATTTTTGAATTATGGAGAACTCGGGACCTGGGATGATCAGAATGTTTATACTATAGGTGTTCCCGTTCAGATCGGAAATGAGTTTTACATTTATTGCAACGGTTTTAACACAAAGCATTATACAAACGGAAGTCCTCCTCCTCCGGCAGACGGCGGTCCGGCTAAAAGTCAGGTTGGGCTGGCAAAAATCGGAGTTGACAGATTTTTATCTTTGTCTAATTATTAATACTTAAATTTTCATTCCTGTAATATTCATTATAATCGGAGTGAAAAATATTGTATCAGGATTATTGCGGTGATCATTCCAGTCTTTAATGAGGTCATCGCATTTTTTTTGAGTAATGATTTTTTTATCCGCCATTATCTGAAGATGTACTGAAAAGAATCTGTTAGCCCATTCAAATTTATCATCGGCAGTTGAAACCGCAAAAGTATGTGGTGAAAATTCTTTTAATTCTATATCAATCCTTTTGAATATAGAAGGAATTTTAACTGTAAAATACGGATCTCCTCCTCCGTAACGCCAGTAATCTCTTACGATCTCTGCTATATCATCGAATGCGCCTCCCTTCGGAAAAAGAATTATTCCCTCATAAGCATAATCCTGTATTGCAATTATGCCGCCTTTCTTAAGACAACCTGTAAGTTTAAGCAATAACTTTTCCGGCTCAGACACAAAATCAATTACCCATCTCAAATAGATCAGATCATAATAATCTTTTTCAATTTCAGCTTCTTCTGCAATTCCCTGTATGAATCGTATATTGTTCCATTTCATCTTTTTGCAATGTTCTTTAAAATAATTCAGGTAAAATTCAGACGGCTCAAGCGCAGTGATCTCTCCGCCCTCACCTACCCTTTCCCTCAGCTCCATTGAAACAAATCCGGGACCCGAGCCGATATCAAGACAATTACTTCCTTTTTTGACGGGAATATTATCCAGAAATTCATTTGTAAATTTTTTCCAGACCTTGGTTTGAAATTCAAGTCTTTCAAGTTCAGTCTGATTAATTCCAAGTATGTACTCTCTTTTATCTGATTTATCTGACATTTTTTATAATAAATTTAAATTTTAATTTTTTGAACCTGAAATATTTCTTTTGTTACGGGCAGTGAAATTACGGCAAAACCCGATAACATTCCGATAAATGATCCAACTGTCACATCTGCTCCAAAATGCATTCCGGTTATTACTCTGGATAGAGAAACCAGCAAACACCACACAAGCGGAATGAAGCAGTATATTCTGTTTCCTTTTTTAAAAGTTTTATAAATCACAAAACAAATAACTGTACCAAAAAAATAAGATAACAATGCATGACCGGAAGGCATTGAAAATCCTGTATCTGTGATCCAGTTATTAAAGACAGGGGGATAAATTTTTTCAGGAATTATCCCGGTTTTTCTGAATTTATTTTCCAGATATTCCTTTTTTCCGTTACCGGGCATCTGCAAAAAGGTTTTACTGTCAATGTCGATATATCCTTTTTCTGTAAGGAAAAGCTGATTAGGTCTTGGCTTTTGAATTTTTTCCTTTAAATAAAATTCATTCAAACCTGCTGAAAATACAAAAGTGAAAAATACTATTGAATAAAACAAGATCAGCCCGGAAAATTTCCTGCCGGATCGTTTAAAATGTATCGTAAGATAAGACATCATTAATATATAAATTATCATTCCGCCAATGAAACTGCCGCTCTCCGTAACAGAATACCAGAACCAAGCAAAAGTATCAGACTCTTTGTATGAAATGAATTCGACCGGCAACATTGCTGTCAGACTCATTATTATAAATCCTGCAAAGCAATATAAATAAACAGAAGAATTCGATTTTAAAAATCCGGCGTATAATTCAGTTTTCATGATTTAAAATAAAGAGAAAGTAAATTAGATATATACATTGGTTAGTTAAAATTTCATTCTTTAGGCATTTTATTTTTTATTGTTCATTTTATCCTTAAAAATTTAACTGATCACAGAACATTTCATTAATGCAATTTTTTATGTTGCAGAATTTAACATAATTTGTTTAATAACTTAAGGTGAAATAAAAATTTATTCCTTTTGATAAAACAGGTATCTCACGACAAAATCGTCCAAAACAATTTCGAATGTGAACTGAGTGTATGTACAGCATTTTTTTTTAAATGATTTGGTATGTAAAATCAATCACCGATAAAACATTTCAAACAAATTTTATCTTGCATTTTTTGGAAAATGGTGGGTATTTTTCAAACATTAGCTTTTTTCAGCAAGTTTAAATTATGTAAGAATATTGATGTTTTTTGTATTCAAATTTAATAATTCTGGATGTGGCACATCTTAAGATGTGCCACATTTTAAAATGTGGCACGAGTAATTTTTTCTAAGTTCAAAAAATCATTAATTTCAAATTTTTTGAATTTCCTTTCAAAAATAGATCTTATATACAAAGTAGTTTCTCGTTTTTTCATATTCGGTTTAAGTAATTGATTTTACTTTCTTTTCTTTCACATTTTCAAATTGTTTTAAAATCTTTACTCCTAAAATGCAAATTCCTGTCTAAGATTAAAAAATGTTTTGATAATTACTCTTTTTACTAAATTGAAAATATTTTGAAAAAAGCCGCGCAAAAATTCTCATTCAGGTAATTCTAATAATTTCGTGAATTAAGTAATTAAGTTTTTCAAAACGTTTTGGACGAATTTGAATTCATTCGATCTGCAGGTTTCACTTTTCAATTTTTATTTATACTGATAATTAATAACTTGAATACTATGAAAAAAAACTCAAATGGTTATTACATCGGTATCGATTCCGGCGGAACGAAGTGTGAACTTATAGTAGCCGCAAAAAACAATAATGAGATCAGAATTATTTTTGATAAAACGTATAAAGGTGTTCATTACTCTGTAGCCGGAGCAGAAGTTTACTGTGAAACAGTCGCGGATTTTATTGATGACATACTTTCCGTTTGCAACTTAAGAATAAAAGACTGTCTGGGAATTTGCTTTGGAATAGCCGGAGCAAGGGAAAACAAGGACAGGGTCAGATTAAAAAATATTTTTTCAAAAAATCTGAGACAGAAGAATATTTACGTGACAACAGATGCAATGACAGCTTTATTCGGAGCTTTTGAAGGAAAGGACGGAATAATTCTTATAAGCGGAACGGGTTCGGTTCTTTACGGATATTCGGAGAAGAAAATAATTCGTGTCGGCGGCTGGGGACGGCTTATCGGCGATGAAGGAAGCGGTTACTGGATCGGTAAAAGAGCGCTGAATCTTGTTACAAAAGAATTTGATGATGCAAAACCAAAAACCAGCATGAGTCTTTTGTCAAAGAAGCTATACGATGTTTTCGGAATTACAAATAAAAACATCAACGAAAAAGTTTTCAATGAAAGTATCGAAATTCAGAATATTGCTCCTCTTGTTATTGAATGTGCCGGAAAGAAATGTTCTCTCAGCAGACAGATCATCGGTGAATCAGCCGAAGCGCTGATGTATCATATTAAAAAATATTTAACTCTTTCGAAAAGAAAGGGGAAAATACAGATTACTTTTATCGGGAGTATTATTGAAAACAGAAATCCGCTTTCCGATAAATTGAAAAAGGAAATTCTGAACTTAAAGAATGTAACTGTAACAGAAAAGAAGCACTCTCCCGCATTCGGAGCTGTTCTTCTTGCAATGGAAAAATCAGATATATTGTCAAAACTATAAAATAAAATTTGACTAAAACAGATCTTATATTGATTTTAGATTTCGGTTCTCAATACACACAGCTTATTGCCAGAAGGACACGTGAGCAGAAAGTTTATTCCGAGATACATCCGTTTAATCTTAACATTAAAAAATATTTTAAAGAGAAAAGCAATCTATTCAATATCAAAGGAGTAATACTGTCCGGCGGACCTGCAAGCGTAACGGCAAAAGATTCGCCTAAAATTTCGAAGCCGGATCTGGATTTTATAATTCAGAATAAAATTCCCGTACTGGGGATATGTTACGGTCTGCAATTACTTTGTCATATGTTTAAAGGCAAACTTCATGCAGCAGCCCAGAGACAGTACGGGCATACAAAAATTTATATTTTTAAAGATTCGGAATTATTCAAAGGAATTAAGAATCAGCTTAATGTATGGATGAGTCACGGAGATTCGATAGATCAGCTTCCGGAAAAGTTCAGCAAATCTTCCAAAAGCATTGACAGTGTGATATGTAGTTTTGAATGGGAAAGACAGAAAATATACGGGCTGCAGTTCCATCCGGAAGTAGAGCATACGGAATCCGGTAAAACTATAATTTCCAATTTTCTTTTTGGCATTTGCAAAGTAAAGAATTTATTCGAGCCGGATTCATTCATTGAATCTAAAATTGAAGAAATAAAACAACTTACAGGAAAGAACAAGGTCATCTGCGCATTGAGCGGCGGAGTTGATTCATCAGTTGCGGCGATACTGGTTCATAAAGCTATCGGTGAAAATCTTATCTGCATTCACATTGACAACGGTCTTATGAGAAAGGACGAGAGCAGAAAAGTGGTTGATCTTTTTAAGAAACATTACAAACTGAATCTGATCTTTGTCGATGCTTCTGAATTATTTCTTAAAAAACTAAAGAGCATCACAAATCCGGAGAAGAAGCGGAAAATTATCGGAAAGACATTTATAGAAGTTTTTGAAAAGGAAGCGAAGAAAATTAAAGACGCCAAATTCCTTGTACAGGGAACACTTTATCCGGATGTAATAGAATCAGTTTCATTCAAAGGTCCATCTTCTACCATCAAAACCCATCACAATGTCGGCGGACTTCCTGAAAAAATGAAACTAAAGCTGATCGAACCGTTCAGAGAATTATTTAAAGATGAAGTTCGTGATATCGGATTGAAATTAAATTTACCTTTCCATTTTATTTACAGACATCCGTTCCCCGGACCGGGATTATCGATCAGAATTATCGGTGAGATCACAAAAGAAAATTTAAATATACTTCGGGAAGCGGATGAAATATTTATATCCGAACTGAGAAGAAACAATCTTTACGATAAGATATGGCAGGCTTTTTCAGTTCTGCTTCCTGTTCAGACAGTCGGAGTAATGGGTGATGAAAGAAGTTACGAAAATGTGCTGGCATTGAGAGCGGTAACATCGACAGACGGAATGACAGCGGATTTTTATCATTTTGACAAAGAGTTTCTTACGAATGTTTCAGGTAAAATCACAAATTCCGTTAAAGGCGTTAACAGAGTTGTCTATGATATCAGCTCTAAACCGCCGGCAACGATAGAGTGGGAATGACAATTAACAATTAGCAATTAACAATTAGCAATTAACAATTAGCAATTAACAATTA
>DAIPYE010000022.1:0-16120 GCA_036782915.1 Bacteroidota bacterium
AAAAATCCGGAAAGAAATACAGCAAGAAAAAAAGTAAGAGATCAAACAGAAGTAATAATTCTTATAGAAGTTCAAATACCGGAACTTATACTGCGCCAAAAACATATGAAAGCTACAACGGTTCAGATAACTCAGGAAGAGAGTATAAAAGATCTGATAATTCTGAAGTAAAGGAATCATTCAAAAAAGAACCTAAAAAAGAAGGCGATAATTAATTTATAGTTTTAAAAGTTATTAAAAACCCGAATGATTTAATTTTCATTCGGGTTTTTTTTATTTATATTGACCGTTTTAAAATAAGATCAAACAATTAAACATTTATTGAACGGATTATAAAGAATTCACGAATTATGTGAATTTGCAGATACAGTCAGACAAATTGATTTAGAAATTGATTTAGAAATTGATTTAGAAATTGATTTAGAAATTGATGGACAGTTTTGATTCAAAAATAATTGAAAATTAAAAATTATTTCACAAGAATTAAATATTTATTATAATTATTTTAATTGAAATATTTCCAAACTTAAAACAAACATATGAAAACAACTAATTACAGGTTTAATGCTTTTTTTAATTTTGGAATCTTCTTACTTTTTATTTCTTCATTTATATTTTTCCAGGGACAATATTTCGGACATGTCTTTAATGATGATGATCCGATGATCGAGCAGCCGACGCTTGAATCTTTTATGAATTCCAGGAACAATAATAATAACAATAATTCCATCGGCACCGTGACTATAAATGATTTTGATAATTTTGATATCGGAATCGATAACTGGGAACAAAATGCAACCATTAATCCCGCTAATCCTATGTGGATGTTTTTCGGAGTCAACGGGGGCAGCGGTCAAAATGCGAGAACTACCACAAACGGCGGAGTTAACTGGAATCTTATTAATCCCGCATATCATTCATCTATCTGCTGTGATCCGTGGAGTACATATACAGGCAACGGAGTTTTAATTTACGGTTCGGGTGTTACCGGGCAATATATTTACAGATCTACTGATAACGGCACGACATGGAGTCTGCCTGTTTTATCTGTTTCCGGAAATGACAGGAATCATGTTTCCGCTGAATATACCGGAACAGGTCCGTATGCAAATTATGTTTACGCAGGGATCACTCCGGGAAATTTCGGTAGAAGCACTGATGCAGGTTTGACATGGACAACAACATTTAGTCCGAGTAACACTCAGCCCGGATGCTATATTGCTGTCGGACCGAATGATACTGTAAACGGAGGGTGTGTAATTTTTGTAACTAACACTGGTACTACGGCAGCCAGAACTTATAACTTCTACCGCTCAACCAACGGCGGCTCTAACTTTACTTTAATGTCCAGCCAGAATTTTGTCGGCTATGTAGGCAGTCTGAATACTGCCGGAAGATTTGTCATTAACGGCGCAAGGACTGCTCCCCATCCGAAAATCGCTATGGACAACAGTAACGGTCCTTACAGAGGGAGATTGTATTTAGTTTATGCGACGAACGAACTTCCGGGAAACGGGAACAGACCGGATGTTTTTCTCAGATATTCAACTGATCAGGGAGCAACCTGGTCTGCTCAAAACAGGATCAATGATAATGCTAACCCAACTTTAAGCGACCAGTGGTTTCCGGAGATCTATTGCGAAAGGGAAACGGGGAAACTTTACATACACTGGTATGATGACAGAAACAGTCCAGCAACTTTCGGGACAGACATTTACGCTACATATACAACGGACGGTGGAAGTACATTTGCTCCGAATCAGAGAATTACAAATAAAACATTCATTTATCCAAACCCTCCATGCGCAGCTAATACGAATTGTTACAGAGGCGATTATACAAGTATTGCAGGAAATGATCTGACAGCATTCAGTGTCTGGGGTGATCACAGAAACGGAAATGCCCAGAATATGGGAGCTTTCTTTCCTGATTTTGCAATGAGGGTTACACCGGGAAATGACACAATTCATGGAAATAATGACAGTTCATTTTTATATGTTACAATTCCTGCGGTAAAACTCTGGGATAAAACATCTAAATTTTCTGCAAGTGTAGCACCAGCTCCGACGGCAGGTATAATTTCAATGACCTTTCTTAACAAAGTAACAGACACAGTTTTGGATTCGTTGACTTCATTTCCGGATTCACTGAGATTGAGAATTAAGACAACCGGCGGAGTGCCTATGGGTAATTATATTATAACTGTTAAAGGAAATGGAAATATCGGAATACCTGTTCACTTAAGAGGAATAAATGTTTTTGTCAGCAATCCCGTTGGAATTGTCAGCAATGAAATTCCCGCAGAATTTAAATTACTTCAGAATTATCCAAACCCATTTAATCCGACTACTAATCTGGAATTTGGAATACCGGAATCGGGATTTGTTACTTTGAAAGTTTATGATGTAATTGGAAATGAAGTTGCGACATTGGTGAACGAAAAAAAGAATGCGGGAAATTATACAGTAAAATGGAATGCCGGTGATTATCCGAGCGGAGTTTACTTTTACATATTGAAAGCAGATTCTCAAACCGGAACATTAAACTATAGTGCAACAAAAAAAATGTTACTGATTAAGTAAAAATTTATGAAGTTTTCTAAAATAATATTTGTCTTTTTCGTTGTAGCTTATACAGTTATGCTTTTATTTCCGCATTCCAATATAAAAGCGCAGCCATCAATAACCTGGCAGAAATTATACAATGGTCCTTTTCCAACCTCATCTGACAATGGTAGTGATATGTGTATGGCAACAAACGGAAATTTTTTTGTTTCTGGAAGAGAACTTTCGCCGGCGGGTCAAAGAGCTTTTGTACTTAAACTTAAACCAAACGGTGATACTATTTGGACAAGATACTTTACTAATCAAACTTCTGGTTCATCATATTTGACTGCGGAAGCGGTTGTTTCTTCATTGGATGGTGGTTGTGTAATAACAGGAAGTTCGGATCAACCATACACTTGTAAGTTAGATTCTAACGGAAATACCGCTTGGTTCAGAAAATATGGACCAGGCTCTGTAAGATGTATGGAAATAATACGTACAAATGACGGGGGATATATTGCATGCGGAGATCAGATAGCAAATGTACGTGATGGTTTTTTATTAAAAATAGATTCTTTAGGAAATCTTCAGTTCAGGAAAAATTTCAAATCAGGGTTTTCAAAAATTTTTTATTCAATATTGCAATCAAAAAATACTGATTTTATTCTTAATGGTACTGAATACGATTGTGAATTGTGTAGTGGTAATAGTTTTGTTTTAACATTAAATTCTTATGGTGATTCGATATCTGAAAAACCTTATACTATTGAAATTGAAAAAATGATTCAAGTTGAGAATGGTTATTTAATATGTGGAAGTACTCCAATTGATTCCATTCATCCTTTCAATCAGGTTTACATTGCAAAACTTTCATTAGGGGGAGAAGTATCAAATTTTAAAATAATTAAAGATGATAAAGTAGAATTTTTAAAAGATTTTAAAGTAATTAATGAAAACAGGTATGTGATTGTAACTGACACAGATACGTTAGGAAATAGAATTGCCGGAGTATCTATAATTGATTCAATGGGAAATGTTCTTCACAGAAAAATATTCGCAGTTACGGATTACTCTATATTTTTTTCTGTTTTACCCTTTGAAAACGGTGATATTGGTTTTACAGGAACAGTAGAAACACATTTACCCCAAAGAAGAGATGTTGTTGTTATAAGGTCAGACAGTAATTTGTATGTAAAGCCGGTTGGTATTACACAAAACAGTAGTATTGTTATTCAAAACTTTAAATTACTTCAGAATTATCCAAATCCATTTAATCCATCTACGAATCTGGAATTTAGAATTCCGGAACAGGGATTTGTTATCCTGAAAGTTTATGATGTGATTGGAAATGAAGTTGCGACATTGGTGAATGAAAGAAAGACAGCGGGAAATTATACAGTAAAATGGAATGCCGGTGATTATCCGAGCGGAGTTTATTTTTATAAACTTGCAGTGAGCTCGTCGAATCCATTAAGGACTGCATCATTTTCAGAGACAAAGCGGATGGTGTTATTGAAATAAGGACAAATGTCCTGCTTAGTTGTAATAACAGCTTTTTTACTTTAAACTTAGTGAAAGCAGTTCCTTAAATGGAGCTGCTTTTTTTATTAAAGCCGGATTTTTCATTAGTACCCTAAACTTTTTTTGGATGAAGTTCAACTTTTCCAAACTGGGTATGGAAAATAGAAGGTTTTGAATATATTTTGAAGTGTAGTTAGTATATCTCAAAACTTTACTTTTTTCTGTTTAATCTCCTGATTCAAATAATTATATTGAGGGAATCTTAAAAAAATTATGAAAATAAGTTTAAACTGGCTAAAAGAATATATTCCTGGGTTTGAAATAAATACGGATGAAGATTTGAAATTATTGACAGATAAAATGATTTCATGCGGACTGGATATTGAAAAAACAGAAAATGAAGGAGAAATTTATAAAAACTTCATTGTCGGCGAAGTCACTGAAAAGCAGAAACATCCGAATGCAGATAAATTAAGCCTGTGTAAAGTTGATATCGGCGGTAAAATTCTAAGCATTGTATGCGGAGCTTCCAATGTCGAGGCAGGACAGAAAGTCTGCGTTGCAACCATCGGGGCGATTATTCCAAACGGAAGCTTTGAAATTAAGAAATCAAAGATCCGCGGAGAGCTTTCAGAAGGCATGATCTGTTCCGAGAAAGAATTAAATATGGAAGAAACCATCGACGGGATCTTGGTTCTTGATAAAAACACAAAGACCGGGATCAATTTTGCTGATCACATAAAAGCAAATGACATAATTTTTGAGATCGGGATAACACCGAACAGAGGCGATCTGTTTTCACATATCGGAGTTGCAAGGGAAATTGCCGCATTATATGATTTGAAAATTCAAATTCCGGAGATCAGTTTAAAAGAAACAGAAATTAAAACAGAAGATCTGATCAATATTTCAATTGAAGACAATGAGCTTTGCAAAAGATTTACCGGCAGGGTCATTAAAAATGTTGAAATAAAAGAATCACCGGAATGGTTGCAAAAAAGACTACTGGCAGTTGGTTTACGTCCGAGGAATAATATAGTAGATATAACAAATTTTGTGATGTTTGAGACCGGACAGCCGCTGCATGCATTTGATTACGATAAGATCAGGGGAAAGAAAATTATTGTAAAAAATGCGAATAACGGGGATAAATTCATTACACTTGATTCAAAGGAAAGAGAGTTGAATTCTGCATCTTTGATGGTTTGTGACGGAGAAGGATATTCCGGAATAGCCGGGATTATGGGCGGAGAATTTTCAGAAATTACAAATAGCACAAAAAATATTTTTCTGGAAAGCGCATATTTCGATCCGGTTTCGGTCAGAAAAAACTCAAAAAAATTAGGTTTGCAGACTGATGCTTCGCAGAGATTTGAAAGAGGGATCGATATTGAAATGGTAAAATACGCATCTTTAAGAGCTGCTCAATTGATAAATGAGATAGCCGGCGGAGAGGTTTCCAGTGGTTTTTATGATGTTTATACCAATAAATTTGAAAAGCATATAGTAGGTTTAAGGAGAGTAAAAGCAAGTAAGCTGATCGGTTTAGAATTAACTGAGGAAAATATAGTTGAGATTCTGGATAAAATTGAAATTAAGTTCAATGGGAAAGAAAATGAATATATGATGTTTGAAATACCGGAATTCAGGAGACTTGATATACAGAGAGAAGCAGATCTGATCGAAGAAGTAACGAGAATTTACGGTTACGAAAATATAGAAGAAGACAGTAATTTCACATTTAACGCTTCAAATTCTTCAAAGTATTCAAATTCAAATAAAAAGCCGCTTAATTTAATAACAAATCATCTTACCGGAAGAGGATTTAATGAAATAATATCCGAACCGCTTGCAGATGAAAACAAATTAAAGCTCTTTCCCGGAAAACCGGCAATACTTCTTAATTCAATTTCAGCCGGACTGAATGCTCTTAGAACAAATCTTTCATATGGAATGCTAAATGCGGTCAGGAATAACTTCAATAATTCCGGAAAGGACATTTCACTGAAATTATATGAAACCGGGAAGATCTTTACAGATGAAGATGATAAATTCCATGAAGAAAGCAGGTTAATCATGGCTTTATCGGGAAAGAAGGATGTTGAATTGATTTACGGCGGTGAAAAATATTTTGATATATTTGATTTGAAGGGAGAAGTCGAAATGCTTTTGTCTAAATTGAATCTTGAAAATTATAGATTATTTTACTATAATGATAAAGATTCAGGCGAAGTTAAAATAGATATTAGATTAAATGAAGAAGTAATCGGCAATATAAATAAAGCAGATAGCTTTTTGAAAAAGGAGTTTGACATTGAATCCGATGTATTTATTGCCGAATTGAATCTGGATAAGATCTATAAAAAACTCAATTTTACACGATATTACAAACCTGTTTCAAAATTCCCATCAGTAAAAAGAGACATTGCAATAGTGGTGGAAAAGAATGTGTCTTATGATGAAATTAAGGAAAATGTTAAAAAAAGCGGCGGGAATTTACTGAAAAACATTGAGTTATTTGATATTTATGAAGGAGATAAAATTTCAGGAGACAGGAAAAGCATAGCATTTTCTCTGGAATTTTTGTCCGAGGAAAAGACGCTTACAGATGAAGAAACGAATAAACTAACAGGAAAAATAATCAGCAATCTGGAAAAAAATCTCAGTGCTGAGTTAAGAAAATAATAATTTTTTCATCAAAATACAGATGAGTCAGAAAATCAGCGAATTAAGCAAGGATTTTTTTAAAGAGCAGAAAAATTCAATCCGGACATCAATGGATGAGTTATTGACCAAAATCAAGCTCTTAATTTCAAAACAAAAGGAAATCAAAAATGAGAACTCATTATTAAAGGAAAACATAAAGAATCTGAATTTAAAAATTTCAGAATTAAAATTACAATTAACAAAAATTAATACAGAATTAATTAACAAAGATAAAGAGATGTCTGATCTGAAAAATCTGGTATTAAACTCTACCAATAATAAAATTCCTGTTAAGGATAAGGAAGAGGTAAAATCCCGGATCAAGGAATTAATTTCAAGAATAGACAATCACTTAGAGCAATATGATGGCGGCGAGAAATTTTAAGACCACAAAAATGTTAGACTTTTACTTCGTGCAGATTCAAAATTCACATAATTCATCTATTTTATTTTATTAAATTTTTACAAATTATTGACAAATTATTTATTAACTGATGAATCAGAAAGAGATTAGAGTTAAAATTTTCAATAGTGAGTATAACCTGCAGGGTGAGAATGCCGAGAAAGTAGAGAGAGTTTCGGACTATGTTGACGGAATAATGAACAGGATCAACAGCGAATCTCCAAATCAGTCGGAAGAAACCATTGCAGTTGTCTCAGCATTAAACATAGCTGAGGAGTATTTTAAAGAAAAGGATATGAAAACAGACTTTGAAAAAGACTATTCAAATTTGATGGATGAATTTGAACTGAAGATCAAAGTAATATCCGAATTAATAGATGAAAATCTGTGATTTAATCACGATTTATAAGTTCTTTACATAAGTCTTTTAAGACAATAAAAGCCGCACAGACAATAGTCAAACATTATATAAAACCAACAGGTTTAACTATATGGGAGGAAAGCTCATACAAAATGTTGATTACAGGCCTCATCAGGATTTATCCTGAATTTACTGACGCTGTATAAGTGTCAAAAGTAAGCAGAGGAAGCAAAAGACATTATGGCACCACCCACCGTATTATAGAAAAGGTTTTTTTATAACCTTTGAACTATGAACACAGTCTGATGCGGCTTTTTTTATTTTAAAAATAATATGTTTTGGAAAAAATAATTTAAGAGTATTCTTTTAAAAAAATCACAAAATCAAAATAATTGAATATAATATATAACTTTAAAAAATCGTTTCGGAGGAATATTAAAATATGGATCTAGAATTATATATATTATTGCCAATCCTTGTAGCATTGTGTCTTCTGACATTTTTTCTGGGATGGTATCTAAACTCAAAATCAAATAAAACAAAAATAGATGGCGCAGAGAATATTGCCAAGAAGATTCTCTCGGATGCGGAGTTAAAATCAAAAGAATCAATAGTTACAGCTGAAAAAAGAGCGAAGGAAATTTTACAGGATGCAGAAAAAGCTTCACAGAATTTAAAGAAAGAAAAGCTTCTTGAAGTAAAAGATGAATTTTACAAAAAGAAACTGAAATTTGATGAAGAAGTGAAAGAAAGAGAAAAAAGTGTAATTGAAGATGAAAAGAAATTAAAAACTGAGAAGGATATACTCGAAAAGACCAAATCTGAAGTAAAAATATTAGAGACGAATTATCTTAAAGCGGAGAAAGAATTCAGTTCAAAAAGTGAGGAAGCCAGGATAAAGGCGGAGACAGCAGATAAACTGATAGCGCAGAATTCTGAAATTCTTGAAGAGCAAAAAAACAGACTTCAGAGAATTTCCGGATTAAGTGAGGAAGAAGCAAAGAAAATACTTTTTGAAAATTTATTGAATGAGACCAAACTTGAAGCTGCTCAGAAAATTCAGGAAACTAGAGATGAAGCCAAGCAGGAGTGTAACAGACTTTCCAAAAACATTGTAATTCAGGCGATTCAGAGAACTGCTTCGGATCATTCGGTAGAAACTACTGTGAGCGTATTGCAGATTAATTCAGATGAATTAAAAGGTAGGATTATAGGAAAAGAAGGCAGGAACATAAGAGCATTTGAAGCTGCAACCGGAGTGGATATAATCGTTGACGATACACCTGAGGCAATTATTATTTCCGGATTTGACCCATTCAGAAGAGAAATAGCGATCGTTGCAATGGAAAGATTAATAGCAGACGGAAGAATTCACCCGGCGAGAATTGAAGAAGTAGTGGAAAAAGTAAAGAAAGAGCTGATGGAAGAACTTATCAGAGTCGGAGAAGCTACATTGATAGATATGGGAATTCAGGGAGTTCACAGAGATATAATTACGCTGATAGGTAGAATGAAATACAGATCCAGTTATGGACAAAATGTTCTTAATCATTCAATCGAAGTGGGGCATCTTGCCGGAATCATGGCAGCAGAACTCGGACTTGACGCACAGATGGCAAAACGCGCAGGTCTGCTTCATGACATGGGAAAAACAATAGACAGAAGCATTGAAGGACCGCATGCAATTCTCGGATATGAAGTAGCAAAAAGATGCAAGGAACATCCGATAATCTGCAATGCGATCGGAGCTCATCATGATGAAATGCCGATGGAACATCCGATCTCTATACTTGTTCAGGCAGCGGATTCGATCAGCGGAGCAAGACCTGGAGCGAGAAGAGAATCGGTAGAAGCATATTCAAAGAGACTGGAAAAACTTGAAACAATTGCAACATCATTTGAAGGTGTAGCAAAAACATACGCAATACAGGCAGGAAGAGAAGTAAGAGTGATTGTGGAGCAGGATAAAGTGAATGATGTTTCACAGGACCAGCTCGCGGCGGACATTGCTCACAGGATACAGGAAGAAATGGAATATCCCGGACAGATAAAAGTAAATGTAATCAGAGAGAGAAGATCAGTTGCATACGCTAAATAAAATATATACTTTGTATAAATTTAATAAATCATGAAAAGAAAAGGCAAATTAATTATTGGTATAACGGGCGGGATCGGTTCGGGGAAAACCCTTGTCAGCAAAATGCTTGCACGCAGAGGATTCAAGGTTTATTATGCCGATAAGACAGCGAAAGATCTTTATCTGACCGATAAGAAATTAGTTAATGATCTGAAAAAAGTTTTCGGAAAGGAAATACTGAATTTCAAAGGAAAAATTAATTTGCCGAAATTAAAGGATGTGATCTTTGCCAATAAAAAAAATTACGAGACTATAAATAAAATTGTGCATCCTGTTGTCATCAGTCATCTGAAAAAAGAGATCAGAAAAAGTAAATACGACCTTGTGCTTGTAGAAGCGGCAATTTTGTTTGAAAGCGGATTCAATAAATCCTTAGATTATGTGGTAACAGTATATTCAAATAAGAAGACAAGGATCGAAAGATTAATGGTCAGAGATGAATCTTCTAAAACAGAAATTAATCATTTAATGAAATTTCAGATCGATGAAAAGAGTAAAATGGAAATGTCGGATTTTGTCATAATGAATAATAAATCAATTGCGGATCTGAAGAAGCAGGTTGATTTTCTTAGTATGGTACTAAAAGCGCTGCAAAAATAAAAGTAATTGAGCATAAATTTAATTCAGTATAAACTAAAATACTTTTCATAAAGCAATTCCCTTCCTTTTAAAATTTCTGCAAATATTCTGATTTTAAAAACATTCCCTAATTTAAAATTGATTATTCCTTTTAATATCTTTAATTTGAAAAACCTAAAATTAAGGAGGGTGTCTTCTTCGAGCATGATTATAAAAACAGTTTTAATAAACAAGTAAGTTATTTAAACGGCAAGGTTTTGGTTTTAAATCAAAACTACGAGCCGCTTACTATCTGCAATGTCAGAAGAGCGGTAGTATTGATTTATTTAGGAAAAGCTGAAGCTTTATACTGCATTGCCGAGAAAAAAGTAACCAGTATAAGAAGAAGTTTTGAATATCCGAGCATAGTAAGACTGATCTATTTTGTAAGAGTACCCTATAAAAAAATAATTTTATCAAGAAAGAACATATTAAGAAGAGATAATCATAAATGCCAGTATTGCGGGACTACATCAAACCTTACGGTCGATCATGTGATGCCGAAATCAAGAGGCGGTGAAGACAGCTGGGAAAATTTAACGACAGCATGTATCAAATGTAATAACAAGAAAGGAAGCAGGACACCGGAAGAAGCAAAAATGCATTTGCAGACAGCTCCAAAAAGACCTTCCCATATTACATTCATCAAAAACTTTGCAGGAAAAATTGATAAAGAATGGAGACCTTACCTTTATATGTAATTCTTTGAAAAAATATTTCCTCAGTATTTCAAACTTCTTATAAATTAAATTTACATATACATTTACAATTTCATACAATAACTCAAAACTATATTTAATTAATATTAACTAAAGTTTACCGTTTTAAAATAAGATCAAAAGAATAGCCACTAATTGCACAAATTAACACGAATTTAATTGATTATTTGTTAGAGCAACCATTTATTAAAATTCGTAAAAATTTGTGTAATTTGTGGCAAAAAATAATTTTAAAAATTATTATCGATCAACTTAAGTAATATTAAAATTAAAAATAAATTAAAAATTAATTAAACTTTTATAACTAATTTAACTAATGGAAAAATATTTACTTTACATTAACGGAGAATTCAGAGAATCATCAGACGGAAAAACATTTGATGCTGTGAATCCGGCAAATTCTGAGATCATAGCAACTGTTTCCGAAGCAAATATAGATGACGCAAAAGCAGCAGTAAAAGCTGCAAGGGATGCGTTTGACAGCGGTATCTGGAGTGATATGCCCCGTGAAGAAAGATCAAGGATCATTAAGCAAATTGTTGATAAGATCAATGAAAATGCAAAACAGCTTACAAAACTTGAAGTTATGGATTCGGGATCTACTATCAGAAAAGCCGGAGAAGATGTTTTTCTGTCGGCAAAAAGTTTAAATTACGCTTCCAAAATGGCTTCAGTAAATCTTGATGAAGATGTAGAAGGTCTTACAAAAGCAGGCGTAAGTAAAAATATTGTCAGAAGAGAACCTGTTGGAGTAGCAGCGCTTATAACACCGTGGAACTTCCCTCTCAAGATGGCGATATGGAAGCTCGGTCCGGCTCTTGCTGCGGGATGCTGTGTAATCCTTAAGCCTGCTCAGGAAACTTCATTAACTGCATGCGAGCTTGCAAGAATAATTGCGCAGACAGACATGCCAAAAGGTGTAGTAAATATTATTACCGGAAAAGGAAGTGTAATCGGAACAGAGCTTGTTACAAATCCGGATGTTGATAAAGTTGGATTTACCGGTTCGACTGAAGTTGGTAAAGTCATTATGAAAAATGCCGCAGAAAATTTAAAAAAGGTAACACTTGAATGCGGAGGTAAATCAGCTAACATAGTTTTAGACGATGCAGATATAGAGATGAGTGTTGACGGTGCTGTTTATGCAGCATTTTATCATCAGGGACAATGCTGTGAAGGCGGTACGCGGTTACTTGTGCAGGAAAAGATCTATGATGAATTCATTGAGAAATTAAAAAATAAAATTTCTTTGATGAAAACCGGAGATCCCATGGATAAAACTTCCGACAACGGTCCGATCATTAATAAGAATCAATTTGATTCGATAATGGAATATATCAAGATCGGCAAAGAAGAAGGCGCTGAAATATTATCCGGCGGAAATCAGATCAATAAAGATTCGAAAGGATATTACATAGAGCCGACAGTTTTTGTAAATGTGAACAATAAAATGCGTATTGCGCAGGAGGAAATATTCGGACCGGTATTGGTTGTAATAAAATTCAAAGATGACGAAGAAGCAATAAAAATTGCCAATGATTCGATCTTTGGACTTGGCGGAGCGGTATGGTCAGGCAATGATGAGCGTGCAATTAACATTGCAAATAAACTCAGGACAGGAACAGTCTGGATAAATGAATATCATTTATTGAGTGACAGAGCGCCGTTTGGAGGATACAAGCAAAGCGGGATCGGCAGAGAATTCGGGATCGACGGGATTAAAGAATACACAGAAGCAAAGCATATTCACATAGATGAAATAAAGGACAGAGAAAAGAAATTCTGGTACAATACTGTTGTTCCTTCAGCCAAAGCATAATTAAAATGAGATACAGAAAAATTATCAGAGGGAAAAACTGTTCACTGGAAAGACTAAGGAGAAACGATGAAAAAGCTGTCGGATTATTCAAAAGTTTATTCAATGAAAAGGAAATAGCAGTTTTTTTAAATCCGGAATATTTAAAACACAAAACGACATCCAGGATCAAAAAGTGGATTGACAAAAAAACTGAAAATCCTGTCGAAGTTTGGTATGTAATAAAAAAAAAATCTGATTATATCGGATATATTTGCTTCAAATGGAGAAAGCATTATGACGAAGCGTGTGAGATATCTACAGCAATAGAGAAGAATTACAGAGGTTTAAAATTAGGATATGAATCATCCCGGATAATGGTTAATTACATATTATCATTGAATAAATTCAAATACGTTGCAGCATATTTTTATTATACAAATAAAAAAGCAGAGAAAAATTTAAGAAAATTAGGGTTTGTAAAAGCAAACAGGTTAAATAAGATCATTACGAAGGAATTTTACGGTGATGACGGATCGAATAAGGAAGAACGGGTTTATAATCTGATGATAGTTAAGCAATAACTTTCATTTTTAAATACATTTAAAATTCATTTTCAAAATAGACTTAAATATAAAAATTGCAATAACTATATTGAGTAAAGCACAATTTATATTTCTTAAATTCATAATAAATAAACTTGGCTAATATTTTATCGATTTTAATTTTCATTCCTTTCATACTTTCATTACCGCTAATATTTTTCAATAAAGAGAAGAAATCACTGATAAAAGTATATGCTTTTATTGTCTCTCTGATACCTTTTATAATTTCTGTTTACCTGTTTTTCGCATTCAATCCTGCGACCGGAGATTATCAGTTCGTAGAGAAATTCAAATGGATACAGGCGATAAACACACAGTATTTTCTCGGAATTGACGGAATTTCTATGCTTTTGATAGTAATGTCCACGTTTATGTTCCCTCTTGCAATTTTAGCTTCATGGACCTCAATATCATTTAATCACAAGAGTTTTTACTTTTTGCTGATTTTACTTGATGTAGGTCTTATCGGAGTTTTCACTTCACTGGATCTTATTTTATTTTACATTTTCTGGGAAGTGATTTTAATTCCGATGTATTTCATAATCGGAATCTGGGGATCTGAAGACAGGATTTATGCAACAGTGAAATTTTTTCTTTATACAATGTTCGGAAGTTTGCTGATGCTGATCGGAATTATCTGGCTGGGATTTTTGGCTCTGCCATTCACCGGAGGATTATTTTCAACTGACATTACACAACTTACAGAAGTAGCTTACAGAATTCCGGTAGACAAGCAGATAATTTTATTTGTGTTATTCACATTAAGTTTTCTCATTAAAGTGCCTCTGTTTCCTTTCCATACATGGCTTCCCGATGCGCACGTTCAGGCACCGACTGCGGGTAGTGTAATTCTTGCCGCTGTATTACTAAAAATGGGAACGTATGGTTTGATAAGATTTTCAATGCCGCTCTTCCCTGCTGCATTTGTTAAACTTACACCTGTTATTTCAGCTTTAGCAGTTATCGGGATTGTATATGGAGCACTACTTTCAATAGTTCAGACAGATGTAAAAAAATTAGTTGCATATTCATCTGTCAGTCATCTGGGATTTATTGTTCTCGGAACTTTTGCTCTTACAGATGTTGCAATGCAGGGCAGCGTAATTCAAATGATCAATCACGGATTATCGACAGGAGCGTTGTTTATGATCGTCGGAGTTCTTTATGAAAGAAGGCATACAAAGGCAATTAAAGATTTCGGCGGAATAATGAAAGTAATGCCGGTTTTTTCTGTAATATTTATGATAGTTGTTTTTTCATCTATTGGACTTCCGGGTCTGAATGGTTTTGTAGGAGAGTTTTTGATATTACTAGGTTCTTTTTATTCGTCAAATCTTGGAACACCAGTTTATACTATTGTATCAACTACGGCAGTAATTTTAGCGGCTGTATATTTATTATGGATGTTTCAAAGAGTTATGCTGGGACCGATTGATAATGATAAAAACAAAGAACTTAAAGATTTAAACAAAAGAGAAATTATATCTTTCATACCGATATTGATCTTTATTGTCTGGATTGGTGTTCAGCCAAACTCATTCCTTTCAAAATCAGAAGCTTCCGTAAAAAAGATCATTGATAATTTCCACGTCAATCAAAAGAAACTGGGAATGGAAAAAGATATTGAAATGAAGTTAACTGAAAAAAAGTAAATTTTTTTAAAATATCTTAATGACCCTGCCGGAGAAATATTTCTGACAGGGTTTTTTTATATCTAATTTCAAATGCAGTTTATTCAAAACTCATCCGGAATTCAACAGCATCCAAATCAATTATGATTTTGATTTTAAAGTAGGAAAATAAACATCTTTCTATATTAAAAATTGAAATGTGAAATCAGCCCTTATTATATTATTTCAAACAATTTTGACGTTTTATTTTTGGAAACATGGTTAATATTATTTAAAAGCTGTTTTGTTATAGAAAAATTAAATTTTTGAAGAATTTTGGTGTATTTGTAAATAATTTTAACAATCTTTGGGTTGTGGCACACCTTAAGGTATGCCACATTTTAAAATGTGGCACGAATAGTTTTTTTTGCGATTTCAAAAAAATTAATAATTTCTAAATTTTTTAAAATTCCTGCTAAAACACTGCATTTCAACAAACAAGATTCCGGTTTTTCCATATCCAAATTAAGTTTTTTAAAACTACATACTTTTCTTTTATAAATTCAAATTGATTTAAAAGCGAAACATCTAAAATGCAAATTCCCGTCTAAGATTTAATAATATTAAAATTAACTTTTTGACATTGGCTTTTTTATTCACTTTTAAAATGTTTTGAACAAAGTCGTGTAAAAATGTTTATTTAAACAATTCAATAAATTTCGTGCGATAGTGATATAACATTTGAAAACGTTTTGGACGGAATAGTCAGGAATTAATATCAATTCCGGCATCTTGAGTTTCTAATTTCAGATACAATGTTTAAATTAAACCAAGAATGAATGACTTTCAGAAAATATTCAAAAACAAGATCCTTCTTGCTCCAATGGAGGATGTTACCGAACCGCCTTACAGATTGATCTCAAGAAGGCTTGGAGCGGATATTGTCTATACTGAATTCATTTCAGCAGAAGGTTTAATCAGAGATGCACGCAAGGCAAAAGCCAAGCTTTATTTCTATGAAGAAGAAAGACCCCTTGCAATTCAGATCTTCGGTTGAAATGAAGATGTATTGGTAGATGCAGCAAAAATCTCAGAAAGT
>DAIPYE010000022.1:16130-18507 GCA_036782915.1 Bacteroidota bacterium
GAAAGTGTTAATCCGGATTTCATTGATATTAATTGCGGCTGCTGGGTAAAAGATGTTGCAATGCGCGGAGCCGGTGCGGGGCTTCTGAAAGATCTCCCTAAAATGTCGAGAATAGCAGAAAAAATTATTAACAATGTTTCACTTCCCGTTACTTTAAAAACACGACTTGGCTGGGATGAAAGTTCTATAGTTATAGTTGAAGTCGCAAAGCTTCTCGAAAAGATTGGAATTCAGGCATTAACAGTTCACTGCAGACTGCGTCATCAGGGAAACAAAGGCGAAGCTGACTGGACGTGGGTAAAAAGAATTAAAGATGCCGGAGTAGAGATCCCCATAATTTTAAACGGAAATATAAAAACTCCGGAAGATGTGAAATATGTTTTTGATTCATTCGAGCCAGATGCAGTGATGATCGGGCAGGCTGCTATTTTAAATCCCTGGATTTTCAGACAGTCAAAATTTTATTTAAAAAACGGATTTCATGATACTGAAGCGCCTGTTGAAGAAAAGATCGACATTTGCCTTGAACATCTGAGATTGTCAGTAGAATTAAAAGGTGAGAAGTACGGTGTCCTTGAATTTAGAAAGCATTATTCAGGTTATCTGAAAAATCTGAGAGATGTCAGCAAGTTCAGACTTGAGCTTATGCAGTTTACAGATTTTGAACCGATAAAAGAGAAATTGTTAAAATATAAAGAAGAGTATTTTTTAGTGAATAGTGAATAGTCAATGGTGAATGAGCAATGTACAGAAGATTTAAATAATAAAATTAATAAAAAATTATTTAAAAATTAAAAAATAAAATGATGGAAGCTATTACAGGATTGTTAGTAGGATTTGGCGGAATATTCGGATTTATTTTTCTGATAATTATTTTACGTTCATTCAGAGTATTGAATGAATATGAAAGAGGAGTTGTATTTCGTTTGGGAAAATTTTCTGCTGTGAAAGGACCGGGATTGATCATACTGATTCCCTTGCTTGACAGAATGATAAAGATAAGTTTAAGAACGATTGCACTTGACGTTCCGGGTCAGGATATTATTACAAAAGATAATGTATCAGTCAAAGTGAATGCTGTAGTATATTTCAAAGTAGTAAATCCCGAATATGCCATAATAAAAGTTGAAGATTATATGTATGCAACATCTTTAATTTCTCAGACAACATTAAGAACTGTTACCGGGCAGGGAGATTTAGATGATCTTCTTGCGCACAGAGAGCTTGTCAATTCCAGACTGAAAGAATTAATTGACAAATCGACAGAACCCTGGGGAGTACAGGTAGAAAATGTAGAATTAAAGAATGTTGACCTTCCTGTCGAAATGATCCGCGCTATGTCAAGGCAGGCAGAAGCTGAAAGAGATAAGAGAGCGAAGATCATCAACTCAGAAGGAGAGTTTATGTCCGCACAGAAACTTGCTGAAGCTGCAAAAATTTTAGCGAGTGAGCAGAATGCATTACAGCTAAGATATTTACAGGTAATGACAGAGATAGCGGCGGAAAAAACTTCCACTATGATAATCCCGCTTCCGATGGAGATCATGAGATATTTTTCTAGCATGACTGAATTGAATGAAAGACAGAAGAAAGAATCTGAAAAGTAAATATTATTTTTAATTTAAATTTTATATGAATAAAATCTATTCAACTTCAATACTTTTCTTAACAATATTATTGGCTTTTACCGGCACAGAATTTTTTTCATCCACAAATCCAGATTCAAGCAATTCAGTAAATTCAGATAAAAGTAATTCTGATATTTTCTCTGAAACAAATGAATGGACAGAAAAAAAAATTTCCTCAATGACCCTGAGAGAAAAGATCGCTCAGATGATCATAACAAATTCAGACGGTTATTCCTTAAATGATAATTCAAAAGAATATTCAAGATTATCAAATTTAATTTCAAATGAAAAAATCGGAGGAGTAATATTTTTCAAAGGAAATTCTATTCAGCAGGCAGAGCTTACGAATAAATTACAATCGATATCTGAAACTCCCCTTCTAATCTCAGCTGATTATGAAAGAGGAACAAAGATGCGTCTTGACGACGGAAGTTTGTTTCCGAGCAATATGGCACTCGGAGCTACAAGAAACCCTGAACTGGCTTATCAGATGGGACTGGAGATTGCAAAAGAATGTGCTGCTATTGGCGTTCATCAAAATTATGCTCCGGTAGTTGATATAAATAATAATTCTTTGAATCCGATAATAAATGTAAGGTCTTATGGTGAAGATCCTGAACTTGTTTCATCAATGTCAGAGAAATTCATTAAAGGTCTTCAGGACGGGAATGTCATTGCAACAGCAAAACACTTTCCCGGACATGGCGATACTGATATAGATTCACACAGCGATCTGCCTGTGTTAAGTT
>DAIPYE010000022.1:18524-23544 GCA_036782915.1 Bacteroidota bacterium
GACAAAGCCAGATTAGACAATCTCGAACTTATACCATTTAAAAATGCAGTTAAGAATAATGTAATGTCAGTTATGATCGCTCATCTATCACTTCCCTCTCTTGACAGCGAACCGAATGTTCCGGCGTCATTGTCAAAGAACATAGTTGACGGAGTATTGATAAATGAATTAAATTTTAAAGGACTTATCGTGACAGATGCATTGAATATGGCAGGAGTTGTCAAGCATTTTTCCGCCGTAGAAGTTGCCATCAGATGTGTAAATGCCGGTATAGATCTGATTTTAATGCCTCAGGGAGAGAAGGTAACCATTAACGCAATTGAAGATGCAGTAAACAACGGAGAAATCACAACTGAAAGAATTGAAACATCTGTCAGAAAAATTCTGAATGCGAAGAAATGGCTTAAGCTTGATGAAAACAAATATACATCTGTAGATAATATTTCTTCCGTAGTAAATTCTGATAATGCAAAAAGTGTTTCGCAGAAGATCGCAAATGAATCTCTTACTCTTGTAAAAAATAAAGATAATTTTCTTCCTTTTGATAATTCATCGGAAAAATCCTGTCTGATCATTTCGCTTAATAACGGAAATGAAAAAGCAAATTCGGATTTTTTTCTAAACAGGTTTAATGAAAAGAATAAATTTAAGTCAACTTCATTTTATGATCTGAGCGGTGATATCAGTAATACAGACGAGATTTTAAGTGATGCGATTAATTTCGATGTGATCCTGATCCCGGTATATGCAAAAGTAAAAATAAAAACCGGCACTGTCGGACTGCCGCAATCTCAGCTTGATCTGATAAATTCTCTTGTCACTAACGGAAACAAAGTAGCAGTTGTATCTTTTGGAAATCCATATCTTATTCAGGGATTTACAGAAATAAATTCATATATTTGCGCATATGCAGATGCAGAATCTTCCATTAATGCCGCTATTGACTCATTTTTCGGAACTATTAAGTTCAAAGGAAAATTACCTGTATCTATAAACAGTGAATTTAAATATGGTGATGGAATTACAAACTAACAAAATGAAATACTTCTTTACTTTAGCGTTAATAATCTTCTTAATTCCTTATTCTGTTTTACAATCACAGACATTGATTCAGAAATTCGACGGAATCAATTTCACAGTAAACGGAAATCTTTCTTATGCGCCATTTAACGGCGGACAAAATAATGCAAGATATCAATATGTTGACATAGACGGTGACAGCGACTATGATCTTTTTACTTTTGATTATGATACAACTCTGTACTTTTATAAAAATATCGGGACACCGCAATCAGCAAATTATAAACTGGTGACAACTCAATTCCAGAATTTATTTTTTAAGAACTGGTTTTATTTTGTAGATATTGATAATGATAATGATCTTGATCTGTTTACAGGCGGAGAATCTCAGTCAATTAAATATTTTAGGAATACTGGAAACATAAACAGTCCGTTTTATACGTTGATAACTGAGGAGCTCAGAACTTTTTCTGATACAGTAATTTACAGTGAATCCAACTGTGTTCCGGTTTTTTGTGATATTGACAATGACGGTGATAAGGATTTCTTTTCAGGACAATCACTCGGAACTGTAGTTTATTATGAAAATATTGGCACACCCGAGAATTTCAGTTTCAGATTTGTAACTGAAATATGGCAGAATCTTCTCATAATTTCTCCTGCATTAGATAACAGACACGGAGCTAATTCGTTAGAGTTCACGGATATTGACGGAGACCATGATTATGATCTTTTCTGGGGAGATCTGTTTTCAAAAGGAATTTATTATATTCAAAACAACGGAACACCAGTAAGCCCTGATGTAGCGATAGTTGATTCTGTCTATCCTCATAATTCCTCTTTTTTTTCTCAGGGATTTAATTCAACACGTTTTGCTGATATCGATGCTGACGGTGACAAAGATCTTTTCATTTCAGTTTTATATTCTTCCCAGAACAGTAATAATTTTGCATATTATAAAAATAACGGGACAATCGCTGTTCCAAATTTCCAGAGAATTTCCGATAACTATCTGAATAACGTTGATGTCGGCGGAAACAGTAACATAACATTTGTTGATATTGACAATGATTTTGATCTTGACTTGATAATGGGAAACGATATACCGGCGAAGCTCACATTATTCCAAAATACTGGAACATTAACAAGCCCTTCATTTAATTTATCAGTTGATTCAATACCTTTGAGATCAACTCCATTTAATTATACATATGCGCCGGCATTTGTGGATATAGACAATGACGGAGACAAAGATCTTTTCCTTGGAAGTTTCATAAAGGATTCATTATGGTTTTACAGAAATACCGGAACACCTGAAAACTATATTTTCACTTATTCCGGAACCGGCAGGCAGAACGGAATTGATTCAATGGGACAAAGCAGCACACCTGTATTTGCGGATATTGACAATGATATGGATAAAGACTTATTCATAGGCGCATCAAACGGAAGAATTTTTTATTATGAAAATACAGGAAGTCAGACGAATTTTGTTTTTACAAGAAGAACTGCTTTTTATAATTCCATTGATGTCGGAGATGCAGCTATTCCGAGATTCTTTGATATTGACCGAGACAATGATTTAGACCTTTTTGTCGGAAGACAGGACGGCAGTATATCGTATTATAAAAATGAAGGTACGGCTTCAGTTCCTAATTTTGTGTTTCAGACAAATGAATATAAAGGTATTTTCAATCATCAGAATTCCTGTCCGGAATTCGCTGATATCGATAACGACAATGATCTCGATCTTTTTCTCGGAAATGTGAAAGGCGGAATTTTTTACTTTCAGAATGATGAATTTTCAGGAATTTCAGAAAACGGTACTTCAATTCCCGATGAAATAATTCTTCATCAGAATTATCCGAATCCGTATAATCCGGTTACAAAAATCAATTACGAATTACGAATTACGAATTACGTTTCGCTTAAAGTTTATGATATTTTGGGTAATGAAGTTTTTGTTCTCGTTAATGAAAAGCAAAATGCCGGTAGTTATGAAGTTGGTTTTGACGGAAGTAATTTATCGAGCGGAGTTTATTTTTATAGACTTCAAACAAGTAACTTTAGTGAAACGAAGAAAATGACTTTGATAAAATAATGACATATGACCTTATAATTTTTCTTAAAAGGCAGATAATTCTGCCTTTTTCATTTTCAGAAACCTTTTACATTCAAAGTCAGTCTAAACATTTAAAGATTTAAATTATAAATTAAAAAAATATATGAAATATTCTTACAGAGTTATTATACTATTCTTACTTTTTATCAGTACAGATCTTTATTCACAATTTTCATACAATTCTGATCATGATAAAAAATTCCGTTTCAGAGGAAAACCAACTATTGATCTTTCATACGGAGTTTCAGATATAACTTTATCAGGATTTGATCCGAAAATTGCAAATACAGGTATGATAGAACTCAGACTCGGTTATTCATCACTTCAAAAAACTAAATACGCTTCAAATATTTTAAAGTATGATAACGGATTTCTATTGTTAAGTAATTCATCTTATGATCTCACAGGCAATCCCGGTAGTGATGAAATTAAATCCACAATGTGGAAATTCGGTTTTGGTAAAAGAGAAGGTTACGGAATAAAATTCGGAAGTTTTTCCATGGAGTTATTTAATTCAAATTCTTTTGTATGGTCTGAATTTGTATATGATACACTTACAACTCAGAATAATATTGATTATTCCCCGCTGAATGAATTTAATGATGCATTCAGATTCGGAAGCGCCACAGAAGGAGGGATAAATTTTCAGTTTACTCCCGGATTTTCAATTCAGCCGAAATATGAAATATCAGATATATATCCCAGACATTTATTTTTTAAACAATCAGTAAGTACATTAATAGAATTAACCGGATTAGTTCTATTGGATACTTTCATAAAACAAATTATGAAAAGTTCACCGGTTCCCGGCACTATTGTTAACTTTATTCTGAAGAATGCATTTGAATACGGAATGTATGAACTAAGGAAAAGTGATGTTGACTGGCCATATTCTGGAGCGTCTCCGATAAGATATGCTACATTTAAGATCGGAACAACCTATACTTTCTGATTAGAAAGCATTCTCAATATGATTTATCACAGGAAGGTCTTGATTTAATAAAACACTGATCACATCTATACGCAGATCATACTTTTCATATTCGGGATGTTCGCTGATAAATCCCAGTGCCGATTTTTTAATATGATTCTGTTTTGAGATTGTAACGGATTCTTCAGGTTCACCGTATTTTTTATTTCTTCTGGTTTTTACTTCAATGAACAGCAGAAGTTTGTTTTCTGTATCTTCAAATATCAGATCGACTTCAACCCTTTCATACCTGTAATTGTTTTTTATAAATTTATAGTTCTTTTCAAGTAAATATTTTTTTGCAATTAATTCTCCGTTTGCTCCAAGCCGGTTTTTATAGATACATTTCATTTAAAAGATTTCAGTATTTGTTAGAACATTCTTCAGAAAGCTTTTTCTGTGAATTTTTGTCAACCCGAAACTTTTTATGTTTCTGTAATGCTCGGGAGTAGCGTAACCTTTGTGATTTTTAAAATTATAATCCGGATATCTGATGTGATATCCTTTCATAATATTATCACGAGTAACTTTTGCCAGTACCGATGCGCAGGAAATTTCGAATATTTTTGCATCACCGTGAATAACAGTTTCATAATCATATTCCAGATGTTTGTTCTCCGGAAATTTAAAATAGTTTCCGTCAATGAAATATTTATCCGGTTTGTTTTTCAGACAAATCATTGAGTCATGCATTGCTTTCATAGTAGCCTGTAATATGTTAATTCTGTCTATCACATTATTATCTATCTCAGTGATACAATATTCTATGCAATTATCAATTATCTTAAAAAAAAGTTTTTCTCTTTCCGATTCACTTAAAACTTTCGAGTCTTTAACGTTCTCTATTCTAAAACCTTTTTCAAAAACCACTGCAGCTGCAACCACAGGACCTGCGAGTGGTCCTCTTC
>DAIPYE010000022.1:23554-25816 GCA_036782915.1 Bacteroidota bacterium
TGTGCCCAATGCAGAATAAAGTGCCTGGATATTTTCATTAAAAATTTTCGATTTTTTAACTTTATCTTTTCAAAAACCTTTTCAAAAACCCCCCCCAGCTCCAACCAGAGGACCGGGGGGTGGCCTTCTTCCCGCCTCATCAATTCCGCATATAAGCATAACTGTTATATTAATTTTATTTTTGAAACAATAATTACCAATTTCCTCTATTCCTTTTTAGGGATCATGCTGATCTTACCGTCAGTTTCCAGAACTGCATAATTCACATCATTTAAATTATCTATTCCGTTAATCCTCATTGATTCTTTCAGATCATCAACAGATATTTTTTCCCTCTTCAGATTTTTGTTTATCAATTTAGAATTATGAATTAAAATTACCGGTACACCTTCCACGAATTCTTTGAACCATTTGAATTTATATGTTAATCTGTCTATCACAAAATTGGCAAATACTAAGGAAATTATACAGGTAACAGCATGCAGAAATTCGTTTTCATTGGGAATTATTGAACCTATAGATTCCCCGATAATAATTACCAGTACAAGATCAGGTATTGTCAGGTCTGTCAAACCTTTTTTACCGATCAGTCTGAATGAAACAATTATCAGAAGATAAATTGCAATACTTGATGCAAAGGTTATCAGGTAACTCATTAAGGACGTAGCGGGATAGTTCATTTTAAGAATTTAAATATAATTTACTTTCAAAGTCGTGAAAACTTTTCATAGATAATCAGAGCTTTTTTTCAAAATCATTTTTCAAACTCAACATACATTTTATCAAAATTAATGATCATTTTACTAAACTTACCAATGAAGTCTCCACCGAGATTTCCATAAATAAATTCATCATTATCTTTAATATGTTTTGAAAGGAGTGAAACTTCATTTAACATCGTCTTTCCTGAGGCAATCTGAAAATCCATATTATTAAGATTGAATCCTTTCACAACGGTTTCACCGCCGGCTCCGGCAAACTCAATATCTTCCGGCATGTAAAGTTTATCAATCTCAGATTTATTTTTTTCATAATATGGAAAATACATTATAGTACTTCTTGCTCCGGTATCAAATGAAAATATAAGAGTGTCAGAATTTACAATTGTTTCAACCAGCGGAATGAATCCATCCAGTGTAAGATTTTCGTATGAAGATGAAACGCTTTCTGCAGGAATGAATATTTCCTTTTCTGAAATTACAATTTCCTTCATTTCCTTTATTACAGGAAATCCTATGATGCCGTTTATAACATACATCCCGCCGGCAAATGTCAGATCCTCATCCGGCAATACAAGAAAGGCGACATTTTCAAAACTTAAATTTCCGATTCTGAGAGAATCAGCGTATGCTATTTCAGATTTTACTTTTTTATCGGTGGAAGTACCGACATCTATTGTCCCTTCAATAAATTTCAAGCCGAGTTTAACGGCAAATGATTTACTTACTGTTGAAAAATTAGCTCCGGTATCAAAAATAAAATCTTCTTCAAAATTATAAATGTTTACTTTAATATTCGCAAGGTTTGCAAGATCTCTTTTTATTTCAAGCCTGGTATCTCCCGTAATAGTTACTTTCTGCCCTTTTAGATCTGAACCTGCTTTCCAGATCAGCGCTGAATTTTCAAAATCCTTAATATCATCAGGCTCGATCAGTTTTCCGTATTTCGAAAGAAGAAGTTCCGTGGTTTTACCTGCCTCGGAATAATCAAAAAGATTTACACTGTTTATAAGTCTGCATTCGAGAAGTTCCACTATCATCGAATCAGTCAGTTTATCAGGATTCTCTTTC
Source organism: Bacteroidota bacterium (assembly GCA_036782915.1). GTDB lineage: Bacteria > Bacteroidota > Ignavibacteria > Tepidaquicellales > Tepidaquicellaceae > JAEUSI01. The sequence continues at coordinate 25,345 of DAIPYE010000022.1, forward strand.
ATCAATTTATCAATGATCCTGTTTGATTCTTCAGGCTTGTTGAAAACACTTTTAGTAAGAGAATTAAAATAATCTTTTTCTGATTCATTCAGTAGATTACTCTGACTTTTCAATTCAGTTCGAAGTCTGAAAAACTGTTTTTGATTGTACAGAGAATTCAGTTTATTGAACAATATTGATTCAGTTTGTGAATATAACTCTGATGAAGTAAAAACTATCAGAATTAAAATCACGACTAATTTTGCTTTTAGCACGTAATTTTTTTCAATATATTTCATTTATTTTTAAACTAAAAATTATAATTTGTAATTATCTTTAAGGTGTCAAAGTGGCAATTCCCGCCAACGCATTATTCTCTGCAATGCTAAGGTCACTTCCGTCAACAAAATTATCTCCTGTTACATCGGACTGAACATACCCGCTTATTCCCACTGCAACATCATTTTCGATACTGCTCAGATCAAAAGCGTCA
>DAIPYE010000023.1:0-24850 GCA_036782915.1 Bacteroidota bacterium
GCTTTGCTGCTATGCACTTTGCGCGGATATCAAGCTCTTTATATGTGAAACTTCCGCCCGGTCTTTCACCGTCTTCAAGAAAAACAAATGCTGTCTTATCAGGTTGATTGTCCGCCCGCCATCTGAGTAGTTCAACTAATGTTTCTGAATCATGGCTGTTCTTATTCATAAAATTTTTATTGTTTTTAAAACATTACTTATGGAATTTGTGTCAGTATTTAGATTCATCTTTAACTAAATATTTTTCAAAACGCTTTCACAATTTCATTCCAGATTACTTTAAATTTAACTCAAGACTCTCTAAACCTCTGGAGTGAAGATATTGATGATAATGATATTCCTTGTTCTTTAAAGAAAGCTCAGGAAATTTTTCCAAAATAATATTCATTCCGGTTAGAACTTCAAGTTTCGCAAGTCCCGCTCCAAGACAATGATGAATCCCGCCACCGAAAGACAAGGGCACATTTTTTTTTCTTTCTATGTCAAGAGAATCCGGATCCTCAAATCTTTCAGGGTCTCTGTTTCCCGATCCAAGCATGCAGATTATCTGTACACCTTTTTTAATTTCCTTACCGCCAATTACTTCATCTTCATTGGTTCTTCTTCCTGTGAACTGAGCCGGACTGTCATATCTTAGAAATTCATCGATAGCGCTGTCCATTAATTCCGGATTCTTCTTTAGCTTTTCCAGCTGATGGGGATTTTTCAGCAGGGCATATAATCCGTTTGTAATTAGATTTTTTGGAGCTTCATGAGCATCCATTGTCATTAAAACCAGTGTAGCAGCGATCTCCTCCTTGCTTAATCTGTCTTCGTTATCAGAGATGGTAAGTAATTTGCTTATCATATCATCTTTCGGATCTCCGGATTTTTCCTCGATAATTTTCAGGAAATATTCTTTTATCTCTGAAGCTGATTTGTAAATATCCTGAAGATCTTCATTTGTAAACTGATTTGTCACCACATCCAGAGTTTTCACGATCTTCATTGCCCATTTGTCGATCATATCACGGTCTTCTTTTGGAATTCCGAACAGCTCAGCAAGAGTAATAGCAGCTAGCGGATAAGCAAATTCACTGATAAACTCTACTTCATCCGAATCGAATTTGCCAGCTAAATAACTGGCAATTGAAACAATATTCGGTTTTAAATTAGAAACCATTTTGGGTGTTAGAGCTTTGTTCAGGAAATTCCTGATTCGTGTATGATCCGGAGGATCCAGAAAAGTCACCCAGTGCTGCCTCATTTGTGTGAGTGAGTTCAGTTTAGAATAATATTTGGAATCTTCCTTTATTTTACCGAATTTATTTCCTCTCCCGAATTTTTTATTTATCAAGACATTTGAAATATCTTCATATCGTGTCAATATCCAGATATTTTCCGATAAAAACCCTGTAGGAGATTTCATTGAAAAAACCGGGTCATAGTTTCTTAATTTATTATAGATCGGATATGGATTATCGATGTTTTCCCTGGTAGATAGAGTTTTGAATAAATTAAAATCTTCATTTATCAATAAATCAGTTGATTTTTGTGAATTATTATCCATTAAAAAATTAAATTAACTTAAAATATACTAAATCTTATAAACCGGAGGATATCCGGCTTAATAATTACCTGATTTATGTTTATTTAGCTAAATTAACTTAATAATTGAAGTTTTTCAAGATAATTGGCAATGCGGAAAGGTATTCGTTTTGTTAATTTAATGAAAACAGATAGCTTAAATTCAGATATTATATTCAATTTGAATTCAAATTATTCAAATTTTCTTTATTTGTAGATTTAATCTCGGAAAGTTACGGATAATATTTTTTCGGATATTCAAATAAAAGAAATTTTCCAATTCCGAATTTTATTTCTTTCCATGATTTTACATCGAAATTAATTCCAAAAATTCCGGAAGTGGGAATATTATCAGTATTATGATTACAAAGCAAATTCGCAAAATATGTGATTCCCGGATTGTGTGAAACTAAAAATGCAGTTTCAATTTCATCATCAATCTCCCTGACAATTTTCAGCATCTCATTTTCATTTGCAAGATACAGGTCATTCGTAAACTGAATATTTTTCTTTTTGTAAGGTAAAACATCAGCAATTATTTTTGCAAATTCAGCCGCTCTTACAGCATCGCTGGATAAAATAAGATCCGGAAAAATTTTATTCTTTTTTAAAATATCTGCCATAAGCGGAGCATCTGATTCTCCTCTTTTGTTCAAAGGTCTTTCATGGTCACTGAGGCCGGGCTGCTTCCAGCTTGATTTTGCATGCCGTATTAAATAAAGTGTTTTGATAAAGTTATGATGTTAAATTTATATAAATAAAAAATCAGAAAATTTATTTTTAAGTAATATTAAATAATGATCGGAGGCATTTTCTACTAAGCTACTGCCGGACTGAATCATATTTACTTTTAAATTATCTTTTTAAAAATATAGAATTTTTTAAAGAGAATAAACAGTATTCTAATATAAGGGTATGATTTTCGTCATTGTTGTCCAAAACGTTATCAATAGCTATATCAATAATTACACGAAATTCATTGATTTAGTTAAATAAACACTTTTGAACTACTTAGTTCAAAACATTTTCTATGGGAGTAAAAATTGTCAAAACAATATTTAATCTTTTTAAAATTATATTTTAATCTAAGACAGGAATTTGCATTTTAGGAGTAAAGTTTTTAAAACAAATTGAAATTGTGAAGAAATGAATGAAGTTTCAAAAAATTAATTTGGATATGGAAAAACCGGAATCTTGTTTGTGTAAAAGCTTTATTTTTGTAAAAATATCAAAAAATTTAGAAATCAATGATTTTTTAAAATCACAAAAACACTTCGTGCCACATTTTTTAAGATGTGGCACACCTTAAAGTGTGGCACAACTCGAAATTGCTTAATTTATTTACAAAAATCATCAAAATTCTTCTATAATTTAAACTTTTAAAAAACAGACATTATTAAAACAATATCCAGCATTTGTCCAAAAGATGAGGTTAAAATTGTTTCAAATTTCACTATAGAGATTGATTATACCTATCAATTTTTTATTTAGAATGCTGCTTAATTTCTTACTTTTAGATATAACTCAAAATTGATTTGGATGCTACTGTAAATATTACTTAAATCTTAAAAGACTAACTTAACATTAAATAATTTATTATTTTGTTGTCGGTTAAAATTCAGTACTGTTCACCTATATAAAAAATCATAACAGAGGCAAAATGAAATCCGGGAAATCAACGAAATCTTCAAAAAGACCGGTTGGAAATACTAATGTTCTGTTTAACTGGAAAATTGATAGTGTTCTGAAACAACATTTAAGAGAATCATTACGACATCTTCCTGAGATTAAATTAATATTCCCAAATGATTTTAAAGCAGATAAAATATTAAAACATACCCGAAATGCAGATATAATTGTAGGGTGGAAGACAACTATTGAGATGCTGAAAAGTGCCGAAAAACTTAAACTTTATATAAATCCCGGAACAGGAATAAAATATCATATAGATAATTTTCGTGAAATTAACAGATTAAGAAAGGTCGTTCTTGTAAACGGTCACGGCCATGCGTATTCAACTGCTCAGCATGCTGTAGCTATGTTACTGACGCTTATGAACAGAGTCATACCTCATCATAATCTAATGAAAGACGGGATCTGGAATGTAAGTGATAATGAAGACCTTTACAGTTCTTCAGTTCAGCTCAGAAACAGAAAGATCGGACTACTCGGTTACGGAGCAATAAATAAAAACGTTCATAAATTTCTTTCAGGATTTGAAAATAAATTTTTTATCCTAAGGCAAAGATGGGGGGATAAAATAGAGGAAAAATTTTCCGATGATTTTAAAAAATATAATCTTGCACAGCTAAATCAGTTTTTGAAAGATATTGATATTCTGATCATTGCAATTCCTCATACTTCCAAAACTGAAAATATGATCGGGGAAAAAGAACTTAAACTTCTGGGAAAAAACAGTTTACTTGTTAATGTAGCAAGGGGAATTATTGTAAATGAAAAAAGTTTATATGATTCACTGAAGAAGGGCATTACAGGCGGAGCTGCTTTGGATGTCTGGTATAATTATACACCTGAAAAGGATAAATCCGGTAAAGAATATCCGTATAAATATCCGTTTCATAAGTTAAAGAATATTATATTGTCACCGCACAGAGCCGCTTCACCATTTGATGAAATCAGCAGGTGGGATGAAGTCATTGAAAATATAAAAAGATTAAATGCAGGAAGAGAAGATTATTTGAATATCGTTGATCTTAATGCAGAGTATTAATGATGCATAAAACTTAAAATATATTTTAAAAATTATAAAAAAATGATTTGGTAGAATTCACAGAAAATTTTCATTTGTTATAAGCATACTCAGTATGACAGTTATGGCTTACGGGTCAGTTCTTGCGCTTTTTTCATTCATCAGAAATGAATCCGGAAGGATGAACGGAAAATTTTCATTTAAGAATCTGAATTCGATCAAGATAAATTTCTGTTATTATCTGTTACTTGGATTGGATTTTTTAATTGCATCAGATGTGATAAGAAAAATTGTTGAAAACACACCAGAAGATCTTACAATTTTAGGAGTCAGTGTTTTAATATGAACAATTCTTTCATTTTTCCTTGATAGAGAAATATCTGAAGATGCTGAATTCAGAAAAGAAATTACTGAAGATAAAGAGTGATCAAAAAAAAAGTTTCAATTCAGATTTTTTTCGGCATCCATAACAGAATTCAGTAACAGTGAATCCCGTTCTCCTATTTGCTGTCTCCACATAGCATAATAAAGTCCGTTCATTTTGATAAGTTCTTCATGCTTTCCCGATTCTATTATATTGCCTCTTTCTAATACATAAATTATATCAGCATGCATGATCGTAGAAAGCCTGTGAGCTATCATGATTGTAATATGATTTTCGCTGCTGGAAATTTCTCTGATCGTTCTGTTTATTCCTTCTTCAGTTAAAGAATCAAGAGCAGATGTAGCTTCATCAAAAATCAGAAGATTTGGTTTTCTCAATAAAGCTCTTGCAATAGAAAGTCGCTGCTTTTCACCGCCTGAAATTTTTACTCCACCTTCACCAATAATAGTATCCAGTCCTTTATCTGCTCTTTCGAGCAAAGTATTACAGGCAGCTTTTTCCAGTGCTTCATAACATTCTTCATCAGAAGCTTCAGGATTTACAAATATTAAATTTTCCCTGATACTTCCGGAAAACAGTTGTGAATCCTGTGAGACGAAACCAATTTTTTCTCTGATACTTTCAAGCTCCACTTTGTCATAAGAAACCCCATTGTATAAAATATCTCCTTTCTCAGGTCTGTAAAGTCCGAGAAGTAATTTAACAAGAGTCGTCTTTCCTGAGCCGGATGGTCCTACAAAGGCAATTGTATTTCCCTTATCAGTTATGAACGAAATATTATTCAGAGCATTTGTATTTGAAGATTTGTGTCTGAATGTAACATTATCAAAAGTAAGATTTTCTATATCTTTTATTTTTACAGGATTCTGAGGTTTGGGCTCAGTTGGAGTATTCATAATATCCTGAAATTTGCCAAGTGAAACCTCTGCTTCACGGTAAATATTGATGACATTGCCAAGTTCCTGCAAAGGACCGAAAATATAAAATGAATAAATGAACATTGTGAAAAATTGCCCGGTCGTGATTTCCTGAGTAAAAATAAGATACATCATTAAAAGAAGTATTCCTGTTCTGAGAAGATTAACTATAGTTCCCTGAAGAAAACTCAAGCTTCTGATATACTTTACTTTCTGAAGTTCAAGTTTTAGTATTTTTTCGGTGGTATTATTCAATCTTTCAGTTTCCTGTTTTGAAAGTCCAAGACTTTTGACAAGTTCAATATTTCTTAATGACTCAGTTGTTGATCCTGCAAGTCCGGTTGTTTCTGCAACAATTGATTTCTGAACTGTCTTTATTTTTTTTCCCAGAGAAAAACTCAGCATACCAATAACCGGTATAGCTGATAAATAAATCGGTGCTATGATCCAATGCACTGAAAATGCATATACTCCGACAAAGATAATTCCTACAATTGAGGTGAATAAAATATTTACACCGGCAGAAATTAATTTTTCGGAATCAGTTCTGACTTTTTGCAATACTCCAAGTGTTTGTCCGCTTCTCTGATCTTCAAAAACTGAATAGGGGAGTTCCAGTGAATGACGTATCCCGTCGGAATAAATTTTAGCTCCTAACCGCTGTGTAATTACATTTATAAAGTAATCCTGAAAATTCTTAGCGATTCTTGAAATTAGAGCTGCTCCGACAGCAAGCATTAATAAAAATCCGACACCTTTAAAAAATTCAGCTGTTGTATATTCTTTGTACTTAGTGGCATAATCATCGATAACATGTCTGAAAATTGCCGGATCTAGAAGAGAAAAAACCTGATTTATTGCTGCAAGTAACAGTGATAAAAAAACCAGATGCTTATAATTTTTCAGATAACTGAATAGTATTTTCATAATTGAATTAAATTACATATTGCAGAATAACAGATCATCTTATCTTTTTAAAATTTATAAATTATTTTTGGATAAACATAATTATTTGTATTCAATAAAACCTTTATTAATGGAATTGATTTTTCTTTCTCTTCTGAAAACTCCATAACCGTTTCTGCTGCCGGCAGGATCCGTATTTCCTTCAATTGTTGTGATCATTCCTCCGTTGATTTTTTCCACTATTCCGGTATGCCCAAGCCCTCCCCCAAAATCCATTATGAAAATCTGACCGGGTTTTATTTTTGAAGGAGAATTTACAGCATCATCTCTTTTAATTTTTTTTGCGCTTGTGCCATTCCAGTGAAAAAGACATCCTCCTGTTTTCAGTGCCGGATTATTTCTTCCAATTTTCTCAGAAGCTTTTTTAAAACACCAGTATACAAAAGCCATACACCATGCATTTCCCGGAGACAGTCCAACGCTTGCCAAATATTCATTTACTTCCGGACCCTGATTTTGTTTGCCGGGTGTCTCTCTCACATTGATCTGGCTTCTGGAAATTTCAAGTACTTTGTTCAACAGATCATTATCAGTAACTGTAATTACCGGAACTGTGTTGTTACCGAACAAAGCTTCCCAGCTTAAGGGACCGAGTTTTCCATCAACTATTAACGGATTCCCGTTAGAATCTACATTTCTCGCCTGAAATAATTTTACCGCATTAAAAGTATTTTTTCCAAAATCACCATCTACGTCGATCGGACCGCATCCAAGTTCGTTAAGTTTTGATTGAACAGCTTTTACAATTTTAGAACTACTTTCATCTCTTTTAATTACTCTGTTTGGATAATTCATAATATTATTATTTTAATTTTTAAAACAAAATTATTTTTTATATAATTTATATAATTATTTTAAAATGAATACTGATATCAAAAAAAATTACGAATTTTCGGATAAAAAAAAGCCGGTTAAACTTATGTTTATCCGGCTTAATAATTTTATTTTAGAAGTTAATTACAAATCAAACTTTATTCCACCGGTTAATAAGAAAGTGTAATTCTTTATTGAGTTATATTTATCTGCATTAAAAAAATCATTAGCTCTGTTTAAAAAAATATTGTTTAAACCAAGTTCATAGGCTGCCTGAATAAATAAATCTGTTTTTTTGGAGATTCTGATATCAACACCTGCTCCCATAAGTAAACCAACATCAACAATGCTTATAGTAGAATCTATATTTTTTTCTTCAGTATTGTTCCCACTTGTAAATTTACCATTTGCAGATAAATTTAAACCAAAATATCCGCCACCTAGTAAGTATGGCTTTGCAGTACCGGTTGATAAATTATATTTAACAGCAAGAGGAGCTTCTAAATAGTACATGGTAGTTTCGTATTCAAATCCGCCAAGAGTGTCCGGTAAATTACCTCTGAAACCTTTTGTTAAGTATCTTACTCCTGTTCTGAAACTAATTTTTGAAGAGTAATTTACATCATAGAGTAAACCTGCGATATATCCGACTTTATAAAAAGATTCTTTCGGACGGTTTGGCCAAATATGAGCATTAGATACACTTACTCCGCCTTCTATACCAATCGAAACAGATTGCGCAAATTTCTGTGAAAATGCATCTGATGAAGCTATTAAAATTAAAAATGTTGCAAGTAAAGTAATTTTACGAATCATATTAATTTCCTTTCAATTAAGTTTGGTGAATTTGTTTGGTGAAACTAAATAAAGTTAATTGCATTTTCAATTCATTTTATAAATTTTAAAGTGGTTGCAATTATTTTCAGAATTAAAATTAAATATCGAAAAATTGCAGTCTGAATTTAAGTATTTCCGGTTTATGTTAATTTATGAACAGGAATTATAAATTCAATACAGTAAAAAAAATATCAATTATTTTCCCCGGACCAGAAACGTCCAAAACGTTTTAAAAGGCTATATCAATAATCACACGAAATTAATTGAATTACTTAAATAATCTCTTTTGCTCGACTTTGTTCAAATAATTTTCAAAGTAAATAAAATTTGTTAAAACAATTTTTAATCTTTTTTAAATCATTTTTTAATCTAAGACAGGAATTTGCATTTTAGGAATAGAGTTTTTAAAACAAATTGAAATTGTGAAAGAAATGAGTTTAGTTTCAAAAAACTTAATTTGGATATGGAAAAGCCGGAATCTTGTTTGTGTAAAAGTTATATTTTTGTAAAAATATCAATAAATTTAGAAATTAATGATTTTTTGAAATCACTAGAAACAATTCGTGCCACATTTTTTAAGATGTGGCACACCTTAAAGTGTGGCACATCCTAAGATTATTAAAATTTATTTACAAAAAACATCAATATTCTTACATAATTTAAACTAGTAAAAACAAGACATTATTAAAACAATATCCAGCATTTGTCCAAAATATGAGGTTAAATTTGTTTTAAATTCCATTATAAATATTGATTTTACCTGTCAATTTTTTTTTGAATGCTGCTTAATTTCTTACATTTAGATCAAACTCAAAATTGTTTTGGACGCTATTGTTCCCGCAATCTAATATTTTATGAATTCATTCATTTAATCTGACTACATATTTATTTATATTGTTAAATGACAGAATTTAGTAATAAACACTTTCCTGAAGATAAAGACGCACCTGTATATTCCTCTCAGAAGTCGTTTTTCAGTGAATTTTATCATAAAAACAGAAAAATAATAGACCTTTTAAGTTTTGGTCTGATTGTCATTACAACTTTTCTGACAGTTTCATTTTCTGTCTATATAGTAATTGTAAAATATATAGTTTAATTGGCAGATAAATTTTTTGTAAAAAGAGCGGGAGTTATAAATTGTTCAGGAGTTGATACTGTAGATTTTATTAACAGAATGTCTACAAATGATCTCAGAAAGTTTAATACAGGCGAGTTTAGAAAAACAATTCTTACTACCGATAAAGGAAGAATAACTGATATAATAAATTTATTAAATTTTGAAGATCGTCAAATCATTCTGACTTCTGAGGGATTTGAGGAAAAAGTCATATCCCATCTGGAAAAATACATTATAATTGATGATGTAAAACTTGAAAAAACGGAAGATATTTATCTCCATTTTATAATTACCGGAGAAAATTGTTTTCAGATAATGAAAAAATTTATAAATCCTGAATCTGAAACCGTAAAGAATAAAGTTTATAAATCTGATAAAAATGATATTATTTTTTATGACGACTTTAAGTATGAAAGTGTAAATATAATTTGCCCGGAGCAAAATGCTGATAAAATTAAAGCTATGCTCCATGAACATTTAGAAATGAGTGACTCAGAATATCAAAATTTCAGGATAGAAAAAGGTGTAGCAGAAGGAGAAAATGAGTTAAATGAAAGGATCAATCCGATGGAGTGCGGGTTTGAAAAGCTGATCTCATTTAACAAAGGATGTTACATTGGTCAGGAAGTGATCGCAAGGCTTGATGCGCAGGAAAAGAGACCAAAACAAATGGTTAAAATTATCTCAGATCGAGAAATTTCAAATAGCGAAAAGATCTATGATGAATCCGGAAAAGAAACAGGGTTTATCACAAGTTCGGTAAAGTATAATGATAAATTCAATGGACTTGGATTTATAAGAAGTCAGTTTCTAGATTATGAAAAAGTTTATTTTATTTCACATGAAAATGAAAATTATCAAATAAATATTTCAAAAATAAATTAATTTACAGAGATGCAAAAAATAAACGAATTATTAGGGAAAGAAAATGAATCTTTGCTGAGTTATGAAGCAAAAGCTATTTCTAAAGATATGCTGCATTTACCGGGTAGCGATTTTATAGACAGGGTCTGGAAGGATTCAGACAGAAGTCCGAATGTACTGAGAAATATGCAGACAATTTTTAATTCTGGAAGGTTATCAAAAACGGGTTATGTTTCGATTTTACCTGTTGATCAGGGAATAGAACATTCTGCGGGAGCATCTTTCGCTCCAAATCCGGCATACTTCGATCCGGAAAATATAGTTAAACTTGCAATTGAAGGCGGATGTAATGCTGTAGCATCTACCCTTGGAGTAATGGGCACAGTAGCAAGAAAATATTCTCATAAAATACCGTTTATAGTAAAACTAAATCATAATGAATTTTTATCATATCCCAACAAATATGATCAGATAATGTTTGGAAGTGTGGATCAGGCATTTGACATGGGAGCAGTTGCAGTTGGAGCAACGATTTACTTTGGTTCTGATGAAAGCGGCAGACAATTAATTGAAGTTTCCGAAGCTTTTGAGTATGCGCATGAATTAGGACTTGTAACAATATTATGGTGTTATCTGAGAAACTCTGCATTTACTGTAAAAGGAGATAAGGATTATCATGTTTCTGCAGATCTTACTGGTCAGGCAAATCATCTTGGAGTTACAATCGAAGCTGATATTATTAAACAAAAACTTCCGGAAAATAACGGCGGATACAATGCTTTGAAATTCGGAAAGACGCATAAATCTGTTTATGAAAAACTGACAACTGACAATCCGATTGATCTGACAAGATATCAGATAGCCAATTGTTATATGGGAAGAGCCGGATTGATTAATTCCGGAGGAGCTTCAACAGGAAAAGATGATTCTGATATCAGAGAAGCAGTGAAAACAGCAGTAATAAATAAGAGAGCAGGAGGAATGGGACTGATCTCCGGAAGAAAAGCATTTCAAAAACCAATGAAAGACGGTGTAGAACTTTTAAATATAATTCAGGATGTGTATCTTGATGAAAGTATAACTATAGCTTAATTAATTTATAAAATTAAAAACATAAAAATGTACAAACCAAAAAAGAAAGTTGTTGCGAAACACAGAAAGAAAGCAAAATTAAAAAAGTCAAAAATAAAAGCTTCACTGGCAAACAAAAAAGAAGTAAAACCAAGCTGATAAAATCCACGTAAAGTACTCGGGTAAATTTACGGAAGCGGATGAAGGATTATGAGAAAATTCTTACTGGTATTTTTTTTAACATTCACAGCTTCTTTTACACCAATAGCTGCAAAAGTTGTTGTACAGGCAATATCTCCTTTGTCATTGGCTTTCCTGAGGTTTGGAGTTGCAACTATTTTACTTCTGATCGTTTTCAGATATAAGAAGCTGAATTTTAAAATTGACAAAGAGGATATCAAACATTTTGTTTTTCTTGGAATATTAGTAATTCCTGTAAACCAATTTTGCTTTCTCGAGGGAGTTAGTTTATCAGAAGCTTCGCATTCCGGTATAATGTATGCTTGTACGCCTTTGTTAATTTATCTTTTATCAGTCAGATTAAAGGATGAAGTATTTAATCTAAAAAAATTAATTACAATTTCTTTAACTATTACCGGAATCCTGGTTATATTTTATGAAAATATTGTAACACCAAAAACAGAAGGTGTGAATTATGTTCTGGGAGATACGCTGCTTTTTTTTGCAGTGGCATCATGGTCAGTTTATCTTGCCTTCAGTCAGAAAATGGTCAATAAATACGGCGCATTAAAAACTCAGACAATTGCGTTTCTTATCGGAATAATTTTATACATACCGGTCTTTCTTTTTGATGTAAAGAACCTGACTTTTGAAAATGTAAACGGATATGTAATACTCGGATATCTTCATCTGACAATACTTGTGGCATTCGGCAGTTATTTTTTATACAGCTATTCATCCAAAGTTATAAAAACCAGCACACTTACAACACTTACCAATATGTCTCCTGTTACAACAATTCTTTTTTCTTGGTTATTATTAAATGAAAAATTGTCTTATTTTTTTATTGCGGGAGCTACAATCACAATGATCGGAGTTTTTCTGACACAGAGAATAAAAGATGAATTGATCGAATCAGGCTCGAAAATGATAAACAATATTGAACAAAATTCTAAATGACAGTTGATAACAATAATATTGCCGACAGGAAAATTAAAGTTGCACTCCAGTCATTATATGCGGCTGTCGGCATTACTATAATTAAAATCCTGGCTGCATACTTCAGCGGAAGTCTTGGAGTTTTATCAGAAGTTTTTAATTCAGGAATAGATATATTTGTCTGTTTAGTTACGATCATTTCAATTAAATATTCTTCCAGACCTCCTGATAAAGATCATAATTACGGTCACGAAAAAGTTGAAAATTTTTCCGCATTACTTCAGGTTCTGATTTTATTTGTAACCTGCGCCTACATAATTTACGAAGCATTTAACAGACTTTTTGTAAATACAGATAAAGAAGTTAATATAAGCATCTGGATATTTCTGGCATTAATATTTTCAATATTCATAGATATATACAGGGCAAAAGCATTGAAAAAGATAGCGGCTGAAACAAAATCAAACGCTCTGGAAGCTGATGCTCTGCATTTTTCATCGGATATTCTCAGTTCAGGAGTTGTCATCATAGGACTTCTTCTAACTTATTTTAATATCAGTAAAACTGCAGATACTATTGCGGCATTGATAGTCACGTTAATAATAATTTCACTGGGTTACAAATTATCTAAAAAGTCTGTTGATGCATTAATGGACAGAGTTCCTGCCGGATTATATGATAAAATAAAATATGAAACACTTCTGATCAAAGGAGTTGAAGGAATAAAAAGTTTCAGAATAAGAAGTTCAGGATCAATAATTTACATTGACATGGTAATTCTTATCAGCCGGCTGGTACCTTTTTCAAAAGCGCACGATATAATGGATAATGTGGAAAAAAAAATCAACGGTATTACCACAAATGCTGATATAGTTATTCATTCTGAACCTGTAGAAACTAAGGATGAAACTATTAATGATAAGATAAGGATGATCGTCAGTGAATTCGGACTGAAGTGTCATGATATTTTTTCACATAAAATCAGTAATGAGATTTATTCGGAATTGCATGTTGAAATAGAAAACACAAATGACCTTATAAAAGCGCATGATATAATTTCAGAACTGGAAAACAGAATAAAAGAGGAAATTGATATTATAAAGCATTTAAAAATACATCTTGATGAACCGAGTGAAATTATTTTTGATACAAAAGATATTACCGAAAATTCGGATCTGATAGTTGAAAGAGTAAATAAAATAATTTCAGAGAGTAAAAATGTTGCATCCAGTGATGACATTCAAGTGATCAGTTCAAACGGAAAGATCCGGATCTCTCTTGTTTGCAGATTTGATTATATACATTCACTTGATGAAGTTCATGATATGGTAACAGTTCTTGAAAGTAAGATCTATCTTAATTTAAAAGATGAATATCCAAAGATTTCAAATGTAATAATTCATGCAGAGCCATTAACTAATTAAATTTATATGAAAAAAATAAAAGTCGGAATTTTCGGGTTGGGTAAACTTGGAAAGATACACTTAAAGCTAATTAAAGAGCTTTGTACGGAAAGAGACGATCTTGAGCTAACAGGAATATTTGAAACAGAGAAGGAAATTAATGAAACTGTTTCAAATGAGAACGGACTTGTTATAAATAATTCTCCAGAAGACCTGATCTCAAAAATTAACACTGCAATTATTGTAACACCTACATCAACGCATTATGAGCTTGCGATAAAATGTATTTCAGCCGATATAAACACATTCATTGAAAAACCTGTGACAGAGACAACCAAACAGGCTCAGGATCTTATGGAATTGTCAAAGAATAAAAAAATTAAAATTCAGATCGGACATATTGAAAGATTTAATCCGGCAATACTTGCTCTGGATAATTACCTGATCAATCCAATGTTCATAGAAACTCACAGGCTGGCGCAATTCAATCCAAGAGGTACGGATGTTTCAGTAATTCAGGATCTGATGATACATGACATTGACATAATTTTAAATCTCGTTAAATCGAAAGTAAAAAGAATTGATGCAAACGGTGTTGCCATAATCACTGATAAAATTGATATTGCAAATGCAAGAATACAATTTGAAAACGGATGTGTTGCAAATATAACTGCGTCAAGGATCTCTCTGAATAAAATGAGAAAGATGAGACTGTTTCAGAAATTCGCCTACATATCAATTGATTTCCTGCAAAACACTTCAGAAGTTTTCAGGCTTTCGGATCCAAAGCCGGGAAGTGATGAAGAAGATGCAGTTGCTTTGACTGAGTTTATACAGGGAGAAAAGAAAGTAAAGTTATTTTATGAAAGACCCGTTGTAAAGGAAGTAAATTCTATGAAATATGAACAAAATAAATACTTTGATTCAATTGTAAATGATGAAGAGCCGATAGTGACACTTGAAGACGGATTGCAGGCACTTGAAGTAGCAAATGAGATCATAAAGGAAATTGAATCATCAGGGGATCTGAATGCAGTTTGATTTTTTTAATAATATTTTTTTAAAATTAAAGTATTAAGAATGTATAAAATCGCTCACATATCGGATCTTCACATAAGTTATTCCGATGAAAACGGGAATGGTAAAAAGTTAGTTGAACTTTTAAAAGATATCAGCGGCAGAAACTGTGATCATCTTGTAATTACCGGTGACCTTGTAGAGAATCCGGAAACAAAGGATCTTGTTTTTGTAAAAGAAATACTATCGCATTTTGATTTTACAGATGAATTAAGACTGAGTATAGTTCCCGGAAATCATGATATATTCGGCGGTGCAAAAAAAGGACTGGATGAAGGACTCTTTTTTTCGAGTGTATGTAAAAATATTGATTTTAAAGAAAACACGGAAAATTTTATTGATATTTTTAAGGAATCATTTCCGGAGCAAGAAACATTCCCATATTTAAAACTGATAAATAATATTGCGATCATTGGAATTAATTCTGTCGGCGAATGGTCGGCTGATGATAATCCTGAAGGTTCAAATGGAATTATTAAATCAGAGGATATGCTTAAAATGAAAAAAATCCTTTCTTCAGAGGAATTAAAGGGAAAGTACATTCTTGTATTGCTGCATCATCATTTATACAAGGAGAAACTCAGGGAAGATCTTCCGAAGCATTCGTTGTGGCTGAAAACCATCAGTTATAAAATGAAGCTTCACGATAGAAAGAAAATACTTGAATTATTTAAGAAATATAAAGTGAATCTGGTTTTGCACGGACACACACATATCAGCGAAGTATATAATGTAAATGGAATATCAGTAGTAAACAGTTCGGCATCAGCAGCACCACTTACAGATGATCAGGTAAGAAAATATAATATTATAAATTTGCCCGGAGAATCAGATACAGAAAAAGTTATAGAAATTGAAACAATTGTTTTAAAATGAAATTGAAATTTGATAACAAATATTTAATTCAAACCGGTAAAATTGCTGATAAAGAAGGAGTAAGAGCTTATGTTGTCGGCGGATTTGTCAGGGATTTAGTGCTTGGAATAATTGATAAGGATATTGATATAATGGTTATTGGTGACGGAATAAAGTTTGCAGGGAATGTGTCAGAAAGTTTAAACACAACTCTGAATGCAGTTTATAAGAATTTCGGCACGGCATTGCTTGAAACAGAAGATCATAAAATTGAATTTGCATCATCGAGAAAAGAAAGTTATGACAGAAATTCACGCAAACCGTCAGTTGAACAAGCTGATCTGAACGAAGATCTGTCAAGAAGAGATTTTACAATGAATTCGCTGGCAGCCGGATTGAATGAAGATAATTTTGGTCAGGTTTATGATAACTTTAACGGTCTCAGTGATATAGAAAATAAAATCATCCGAACTCCTTTAGACCCGCTGAAAACATTTGAAGATGATCCTCTCAGGATCATGAGAGCAATAAGATTTGCATCTAAGCTTAATTTCAGCATCGATCAAATTACATTTGACGCAATAATTAAAATGAGAAACAGACTGTCGGAAGATAAGGTCGTTTCACAGGAGAGGATTACAAATGAGTTTCTGCAGATACTCATGTCAGATAAACCTTCAATCGGGCTGGATCTTTTGTTTAAATCGGGTGTAATGGATATTATTTTTCCGGAAATATCAGCACTGTCTGTAACTGATCAGAGAAAAGATTTTCATCATAAGAATGTTTTTTATCATACACTGATGGTAGTTGACAATATTTCTCAGTTCACGGATAATTTATGGCTAAGATTTGCCGCGCTTGTTCATGATATTGCAAAGCCAAGGACAAAAAAATTTGCAGAAGGTATCGGATGGACATTTCACGGACATGAAGAATTAGGGGCAAGAATGATGAAGAAAATTTTTGTAAGATTAAAGCTTCCATTAACAAAGCTTGAATATGTTGAAAAACTTGTGAGAATGCATTTACGACTGATCCCGCTTGCAAAAGAGGATGTAACTGATTCAGCATTCAGGCGGTTAGCGGCGGAGGCTGGGAAAGAGCTTGAAGATCTGCTTAAGCTGTGCAGAGCCGATATAACATCAAAGAATCCTGATAAGGTCAGTAAATTTATGAATAATTATGAACTTGTTGAAAAGAAAATACTGGAAGTTCAGGAAAAGGACGAACTCAGAAATTTTCAATCTCCTGTCAGAGGTGATGAAATAATGAAAATTTTCGGTCTGAAGCCAAGCAGGGAAGTAGGAATTTTAAAACACAGAATAGAGGAAGCAATTCTTGAAGGGGAAATAAAAAACAATTATGAAGATGCCATGGAATTTTTGTTAAAATTTAAAAATGATAATAATTAAGTAATAATCCCTATGGGAAATCTATTCAATAGTACTTTTTAAATTCACATCCTGAAATAAATCACTGAAAGAAATATATATGAATTTAGTAATTTTAACATTAATGCTTCTGGCATCTAATTTATTTATGAACTTTGCCTGGTATGGGCATTTAAAAAATCCTGAAATGCCTTTATGGAAGGCAATATTTATAAGCTGGGGAATAGCATTCTTTGAATATTCAATAACTGTTCCAGCAAACAGAATCGGATATCAGAGTCTCTCTTTATACCAGTTAAAAATTTTACAGGAAGTTATCACAATTGTTGTTTTCATTGCAATAGCTGTTTTTTATTTCAAAGAAGATCTAAAGTGGAATTATATTGCCGGATTCTGTTTCATGGCAATTGCAGTATTTTTTGTATTTTATGACTGGAAATAATTTTGCACATTTGCCCATCTTTTCAGATACCAAATTGTATTTTATTTAAAAATATAAAGTTAAAATATAAAACTTTATCTTGACTTAGAATGATTTAATTCTCATATTTGCACTCACAAAAAAGTTTATTTAATATTTAACTACAAAAGATCCCCAAAATCTTTTTTATAAGTAAATTTTTTTAAAGTATTTTATCGGTACAAAAAAACCGGCCTCAAAATAAAATTCTTAAGAATACCAGACACAATTTAATTCATTTTTATAAAATTAGTCGGAGAAATTCTATGAATTTTTTTTACAAACTATTTTCAATTATACTCACCTTTTATATTTTTTCCGGTATTGATCTCCATTCGCAGATAAAATTAGCAGAAAGTTTTGAAGGTACAGTTTTTCCGCCTGCTGGGTGGAGTACATTTAACAGTTCATCTTCGGAAGGTCAATGGGACAGATCAAACAGAAAAACAAATGTCGGAACAGGATGCGCTGTATCAAATTTTTCATTAACTTTATCAAGCAATTACCTCATAACGAAAAGATTTACACCTTCAGCAGGAGATTCTCTTGTATTTTATTTCAGACAGAATTTCTGGAATGTATACAAAGATACATTCAAGGTAAGAATATCCAATATTGACTCAACCGTTGCCACAATGAATACAGTGCTTCTTAACATTTGCGATGGACTGACATATCCGTCATATCTAAATTACGGAAGATTTGCCATCAGTTTAAATTCGTTTGCCGGACAACGGGTTTGGGTGGCTTTTCAACATATTGATGTAGACGGTGACAATATCAGAATTGATGAAATAAATGTCGGAACTCCTGTGTTAAGTGAAGTGGGTGTTACACAAAACGTATTTCCTAGCGGACAGTGGGGGATCTGTTCATTGCAAAATTTTATTCCTAAAGCTACCATCAGGAATTTTGGTTCAGTAAATGTTTCAACTCCATTCAGTATAACTTATACTATTTCAGGACCTGTAAATTATACAAGTACAAGATCTGATACAATTTCGGCCGGTATAGCAAAAACAATTTATTTTGACAGTCTTAATAATATTAATATCCCAGGATTGTATAATGTAAAAATATACACTAGTCTTCCCGGAGATATTAATAATGATAATGATACTTTATTTTCTACATTCATCCTTTCACCTTCTAATTACGGAGGCGGGGGAATACAAAACGGCAACTATTTCTTTGCAAATTCCTCTCAATGTTCATCAGGAGCGTTATCTCATCCTGAATTTTGCTGGAGAGATACTACTTCGTCCAGAGATCTTATTCTTAACGGAGATATAATATCTTCTTCACTTTTAACGGGTGATGGTGAAAATGGATATTTTAGTCTCGGTAATATTTTGCCCGGGGGAAAAAAGATCAGATTTTTCAATACTGAATATGACTCGATATTCATATCTACAAACGGAATCATCGGCTTTACAAAACATGATGTATTGTTATCAAATGATCCGGCAAATATTATTGATCTGATGAGTGTAAATGTTCCTGCTGTTGCACCATTATGGTTAAACATTGATTTTGAAAATGCATCTGTAAATAAGAACAGACTGAGTTATAAAGTGTCTCCAAATCAGCTTATTATAACTTATGACAATGCTCCTTTAAAATCCGGAAATTCTGAAGATTATATAAGCTTTCAGATCGTCTTTGAAATCGGAAATTCTCTTCAATATAATTCAAATATAGTAGTTCAGTTTAACGAAGAAAATACCGGCAGCAGTTTCTTAGGCAAGTATTTCAGTAATACTTTACCGGCACATTTAATAGGAATGAAAAATGCTTCAGGCTCAAATACTCTTAGTTACAGATACAGTGACAGTTCGAACGTATTATCTGCCGGAACAATGTTCAACTCCTCACTGGCAGTTCAGTTTGGTACTCAGGAAGACAAGCTTAATTCCGGATACTTTAATGCGAATCTTAAAATTCTTCTGGAAAATATCTATCCGAGACAGGATACAGTCACAGTTTCTATTGCAGCTGCAGACAATCCGGGTGAAGTAATAGAATCTGCAAAAATTTATTTACTTCCTGACGGAAGTGGTACAGCAAAGTATACTTTAGCTGACAATGTTAACAGGTATTACCTGATTATTGAGCACAGAAATTCTATAAAAACATGGAGCAGACTTAACGGAGAAATGTTTACTTCAAATTCGATGAATTTTGATTTTTCATTGAATCAATCAATGGCTTATGGGAATAATCAGAAATTAATTAATTCGGAAGCATTTATATTTTCAGGGGATACTGATCAGGACGGAACAGTGGATGCTGCAGACCTTAGCAATGTGGATAATTTTTCAGAAATTACATTTATTGGTTACAATTCAACCGACATTAACGGAGACGGGATTACAGACGGGGGGGACATCAGCTTAGTTGAAAACAGTGTGATGTTCAATATAAATTCTGTATCACCATAGAATAATCACTCTATATTTTTTAAATAAAGTATCCCTGAAATTATATAAATATTCAGGGATATTTTTTTAGTATAGATAATTTAATCACATTTTGTACTTTCATCAGACATGATGAATTTTGTTATTACAAGAATTGTATCCATTCCGGTACTTTCTTTTCGCGATCTTTCTGATGAAAAACCTTCAGCTTCAATATATAATCCTGAAATTTTAAGACTGTCTGTTCTTTTATCATAAAGCTCATCGAGCAAAGCAATGTCACCTTCGGGTGCAATAATGAATTTCTTTTTTGTGGCACATTCCCTGAAGCTCCTCAGGTAATTTGTTTTAATATAATTTCCTTTAAAAATATTCTGGCTGATTTTATTAACCGGGGATTCCTGAATTTCTTTTTGTGCATTTTTATTTTCAGGCAAAGAATTATTCACGTTTCTAACAGTTCCTTTTTCACATCCGGAAATTATCAGAAGTATAAAAAGCAAAACTATTGTAAAAATTTTTTTCATTTTATGGTTTTTATGCAAATTAAATATTCATATTACAATATAAAACCTACAATTTTTAAACAAACAGACGGGATAATTGAATTTCATTTTACCTGCAATATGTCAAATGATTAAAGGTTCTTCTGAATTTCGGTTTATTTATTTTAATCCAAATTTTAAAAATAAATTAATTTTATAATCTATGAGAAATTATTTTCATTGTCTGAATACGTTTTTTAAAATATTCTGTTCAATACTTTTGTTTTATTCAAATTTCGTTTTAGGGCAAAGTATGAACGGAAATTTAAATGATTATTTGAAAGTAAAGAGTTCAACAGACAGTGTCAGAATTAAATATGAAGAAGTCAGCGGACATGATTGTCCTTCCCTGAGTATTTTGATCCATACTCCTAATGATATTATCTTTGCATCATCAACTGCAATGGATGAACCCACCCTGACAAAAGACACATACTTCCGTTTTGCAAGTAATACAAAAAATTTTACTTCAGCATCTGTATTAAAAATGCAAGAAGACGGTTGGCTGAATATAAAAAATAAACTGATCGATACTATTCCGGGCTCAAAAATTACTTATTTACCGGATGATCCGGATTTTGAAATACCATATTTGAGAGAAATCACAATAGAACAGCTTTTGCAGCACTCTGCAGGAGTTTATGATGTGGACAATGATACTGTTCCGGGTTGCAATGGAAATAGTTATACAGATTATATGACTTATAAAGATCCTGCGCATCAGTTTGAACTTGCCGAACTGATCCGTCAGAATGCCATAAATCAATTATCATATTTTCCGCCGGGAAAAGGTTATCACTACAGCAATACAGGATATACAGTTCTCAGTCTGATTATTGAAAGAGTATATTCATTCAGAGTCAATAATAAAAAGGTATATGCAGATTATATAAATGATTTTATTACAGGAAGAACTACTAAGGTTCCTCTTGACATTTATTTCCCGTATCTCGCAAATGATATTTCACTGAAAACTCCATTCATTAAGGGGACGATTTACACAAAGGACAGCACAACAGTTTACAATCAGGTTAATATGTCAGCTCACGTAGGTGAGGGAAACGGATATGCAACATTTACAGATCTGGATAATTACATCAGATCAATGCTTAAAGGAGAAAATATATTGTCGCCGGGAAGTATAGAATTAATGAAAAATACTGTTTCAGATTCAAATAAAACTTATGCGCTCGGATGTTTTTTTATAGAAGATCTTGGTTATGGACATAACGGATGCATAAAAGGATATCTATCCAATATGCTTTATGATCCTGTTACGGATGTTTCTTTAATAATTATGATGCCGGTGAATGATTATTCTCACCCTGATGAAGAGGGAATTGTATACGGTTTAAAGGCTCTGGCAAATGCAGGATTTTCAGCAAGAATGAAACTCGGTTTTCCGGGAAGGAAACTGGATTATTAATTTTTATTGTAAACTGGCTAATTGAAAAAAAATTGAATCAATATGGTAAATACAAAATTAATTTTACTTTTAAAAACACTATCCCGTCAGGAGACGATAAAATTAAAAGATTTCATATATTCGCCATATTTCAATAAGAATCAGAATGTGATCAGATTATATGAAGAGGTAATAAGTTTTTATCCAGAATTCGATCCGGAAAAATGTACTGAAGAAAAAATATTTTCAGTTTTGTTTATGAATGAAAAATATAATTATTTTAAACTTAAAAATATAATTTCTGATTTGTATCAGCTTTCAATTTCTTTTTTGAAGCAAATTGCAATGGAAAGAATTGGGATAGAAAATGAAATTGAATTGCTGAATGAACTGCATTTAAGAAAGTTAGACAATGCATATTTGAAAAAAGAAAAACAGATCAATGATCATCTTGATAAAATTATGATCAGGGATGAATTTTATTATCAGTCCGTTTATAAACTTGCCAGAGCAAATACATCACATTATAAATTCATAAAATCAGGTTATACTTTTAATCTGATTCAGAATGAGTTTGATGTTTATCTGCAGTATACTCTCATTGTATTACTCCGTAATTATTCAAAAATGCTTACGCACATGAATCACGGTAATGTAAAATTTAAAATGGAAATGTTTGATAATATCCTTGATTATATAAATAATAAAGAATTTGAAAATAATCCTTCCAGCCGAATTTACAAGCAAATAATTGCTGTCGAATTACACAAGGAAGAAAAAGATTATAAAAAACTGATTGAGTTAAAGGACAGATACATTGAAAATCTTTCTCTGGAAGATATCTATTACATTCTGCTTGTTGCAAATTCATATTCAGTTTTCAAATTAAAATCCGGTGATGAATCATATTATAAAGACAGATTCAGTATTCTGAAGGAAATGATTGACAGAAAGATACAACTTCCGGAATACATCCTGTTTGTAAATTTTATAAATACATTTACGGCAGCCTGTATGGTAAATGAATATAAATGGACAGAAAATTTTCTAAAGGAATTTCATAAAGGTATCTCACCGGCGGAAGAAGCTTCAAATACAATTAATTACTGCAAAGGTTTCCTGTTTTACCGGAAAAAAGAATATGACAAAGCTCTTGAATATTTTTCCAGAACAAATTTTAAACTATTTCTGGTAAAAGTTATGGTAAAAAGTTATACTGTCAGAATTTATTATGAACAGAATTTATATGAACTTACATTTTCGGCAATTGATGCTTTCAGACATTATCTGAAAAGTGAGAAACTGATATCTGAAGATCAGAAAAATGCACATTATGAATTTTTAAAATTTGTAAGTGAATTGATACAGTTGAAGTCTGAAGGTTTAAAAAACAAAGGTGACAACAGGTTTACACTTTTGAAAAAGAAAATCAGGGAGATGCAAAGTAATCCGCTTGGTGCCAAGAACTGGCTGATTGAAAAATCTGAAAATTTCTTTTCATAAAATAATAAATTATTGTAATTTTATAGACAAGTAGTTACAATCTACGGAAGTCTTCAATATTATCTGCACTTATCACTTATAAGCTAAATTCTACACAAAAGATATCAAAGTACAGTTAAAAATATACTGTAAATATTATTCAAAAATATTACTTTTCCTAAAATTCATTAAACTTAACATAAATATACATGAGCGAAAAGAAAACAATATTTGTGACAGGTGCAACAGGCGCGCAAGGTGGAAGCGTTGCAGATTTTCTGCTTAAATCCGGCAAATATTCAGTAAGGGCTTTAACAAGAAAAGCAGGAAGTGACAAAGCAAAAACTCTTGCAGATAAAGGAGCTGAGATCATTGAAGGAACACTTGATAATGCTGAAAGCCTGTCGGAGGCAATGAAAGGTTGTTACGGTGTATTCGGAGTTACCAGTTTCTGGGAACATTTTAACAAGGAATTTGAACATGGTCAGAATCTTGTAAATGCCGTAAAGCAGAACAATATACAGCATTTTGTGTTCAGTACACTTCCAAATGCCAAAAAAATCAGTAACGGAAAATATGTTGCACCTCATCTTGATATAAAAGGGGATCTGGAAGATTATTCAAAAAGTCTTGAAATCAAAGCAACCTATCTGCATGTTGCATTTTATTATGATAATTTTCTGTCATTTTTTCCTCCTCAAAAAGGAACAGATGACACTTTTTCATTCGGATTTCCACAGCATAACAATCTCAGGGCTATTGCAATAGAAGATCTTGGAGGAATTGTTCTGCAAATTTTTGAACATCCTGAAATGTATATTGGCAAAACTGTATTTGCTGCAGGAGATGCTCTTACTCCGGAAGAATATGCAAAAGTAATGTCTGAAGTATTAAATAAAAAAGTTACTTTCAACTTTATTCCTCAGGAAGTATTTGCAGGTTTTGGATTTCCCGGCGCAGATGATCTAGCAGCAATGTTTGCTTTTCAGCAGGAATTTTTCCCGCCGCCATTAAAAGATGCTGATGAATGCAGAAAAATTTATCCTCAGCTTAGAACTTTTAAACAATGGATGGAACAAAATAAGGATAAATTTGATTTCATGAATTGACATTAAGTAATATGCTTAACGTATTGTAATATAAAGAAGTTATATGCAGTTAAATAATATTTTTAACTGCATATATTATTTTATAGGGTGAATGAAAAAAATTAGAATGTGGAAATTCAGAAAAGTGTTAAAAAAATTAATCACAATTATATACAATTATTCCGTAATAGTACGTTTCCTTGGATCTTTTATTAAAATTCAGACACCATTTACTCAATTCTTTTGGAGTCAGATGAATTTTAACTCTTTTTTGTTCCGGGTCAATGACTTCAAGCTTTCTGTTTGAATAATCGACAACACTTATCCAGTGATCTTCATGATCTGTTAAAATG
>DAIPYE010000024.1:0-13966 GCA_036782915.1 Bacteroidota bacterium
ATCTTGTTTATGATAAACTGGATTTCAGAATTCCCACATATACAGACAGTGATTGTCTTTCAAGATATTATGTACGTGCCGAAGAACTTGTCGAGTCAGTAAAGATAATTCAGCAGTGTCTTGAAAAAATCCCAAAAGGACCATACAATGCACTTCAGACAAAAAAAGTTTTACCAAAGAAAGAAAGAATCTACACCAAGATGGAAGAGCTGATTCATGATTTTATGATCATAAATTTCGGAGTGAATCCGCCGAAAGGCGAGTCATATTCAGCGATCGAATCTTCTAAAGGCGAATTAGGATTTTATTTTATCAGTGACGGAAGCGGAAACCCTTTCAGAATGAAGATCCGCTCTCCAAGCTTTTGTAATCTGCAGGCTCTTGCTCCGATGATGAAAAACTGCATGATCTCAGATTCGGTTGTTATAATCGGAAGTGTCGATCCGGTAATGGGTGAAGCGGATAAATAATTTACTAAGCGTGTTGAGCTTTGAATTTAAAAATAAAAAATTTCATATAATTTAATGAATAACGAAAATTATACTCCCCTCTTCGACGAAAATGAACTTAAAACCGTCGAGTATCACAAATCAAAATATCCGACTCAAATGTCGGCAGTAATGCCGCTGCTCTGGATGATTCAGAATAAATACGGATGGATTTCAACTGATGCGATGAAGTATATCGGAGATCTGTTGCAGCTTCCGCATGATCATGTTTTAGGTGTTGCAACTTTTTATACAATGTATTTTAAAAAGCCGATGGGAAAATTTCATCTGCAAATATGCACAAATGTTTCATGTATGCTTTGCGGAGGATATGAACTTTTTAACCATGTTTCCAAAAAGCTCAATATTAATAACAAAGAGATCACGGCTGACGGAATGTTCTCAATAGAAGAAGTGGAATGTCTTGGCAGCTGTGCTACAGCTCCCATGCTTCAGGTAAACAACAGGGAATATTATGAAAATCTTAACATAGAAAAAACAGATCTGCTTCTTGAGAAATTAAGAAATTCAAACTGATTCTTTTTCAAAATTTTAATTTTAATGTTAGTCAATAATTATTAATGGAAAAAATAATTTTAAAAGATATTCCGGATCTGAATAAAATAGATGTTTATACTGCTAACGGCGGATATACAGCATTGAAAAAAGTATTAACCGGAATGTCTCCGGAAAGTGTAATTGATGAAGTAAAAAAATCCGGATTAAGAGGAAGAGGCGGCGCATGTTTTTCAACAGGGATGAAATGGTCATTTATACCTAAGGACAGTCCTAAGCCGAAATATATTTTGTGCAATGGAGATGAAAGCGAACCGGGAAGTTTCAAGGACAGAGAAATATTCGAAAAAAATCCCCAGCAGTTTATCGAAGGCGCGCTTATAGCGGCTTATGCGATCGGTGCTAAATCAATTTATGTTTATATCAGAGGTGAATACTGGAAATGGATTAAGATGATGGAGCAGTCAGTTGAAGATGCTTATAAAAAAGGATTCATCGGAAAAAATATATTCGGAACTGATTTTTCATGTGAGATGTATGTTCATATGGGAGCAGGAGCTTATATTTGCGGAGAAGAAACTTCGCTGATGAACTCACTTGAAGGCAAACGCGGTTATCCGCGGGTGAAGCCACCGTTTCCTGCCGTAGCAGGTGTTTGGGGTAATCCGACAATTATTAACAATATTGAAACTCTTGCCAACGTTCCGGAAATTATTAACAAAGGAAGTGAATGGTTCAGTAAGATCGGTGATCCGAGACAGCCCGGAACTTTGCTTTTCGGTGTCAGTGGTCATATCAATAAGCCCGGTGTTTATGAATTACCGACCGGCACTCCTTTGATGACAATAATCAATGATCATTGCGGCGGTGTAAAAGACGGTAAAGAAATTAAAATGGTAATTCCGGGAGGTTCGTCCATGCCTCCGCTCAACCGTGAAGAAGCATTGACTATCAGAATGGATAATGAAAGTCTGAGAGCGATCGGTTCTTATATCGGTACAGCAGGCGTAATTGTAATGAGTGAAGGTACTGATGTGGTAGATGTTATCAGAAGAATTACAAAGTTCTATTATCATGAATCATGCGGTCAATGTACCCCCTGCCGTGAAGGCTGCGGCTGGATGCTGAAAGTTTTGAACAGAATTATGGATGGTTCAGGAAGAAGAAGTGATCTGGATTTACTGATATCTGTTGCTGAAAATATTGAAGGGAATACAATCTGCGCTCTCGGAGATGCTGCTGCCTGGCCGGTTAAATGGGCTGTCAGAAAATTCAGAAGTGATTTTGAAGCAAAAATAAAAGATGAAAAATTTGATCTGCCGGTTTTAAATAAAGTTCATGGTCTGCAGAAATCAAATGAGTATGTAACAATTTCATCTGAAAGTGAACAAGCAACTGTTAATGAACTTATGGGAACAGTTCAGGAATTAACCCGCAATGAAGAAGTAAAAAGATTCAGTTCCTGATATAAAATAAAATTTATAAAATAAAATTTATAAAATAAAAAAGCCTGAGGATATTCCCCGGGCTTTTTTTTTATTCATATTTGAAAATAGTTTGTAATTTATAATTCGTAACTCGTAATTTGTAACTAAATGAACTATCTGCTTCCGAGTACCAGCTTCAA
Source organism: Bacteroidota bacterium (assembly GCA_036782915.1). GTDB lineage: Bacteria > Bacteroidota > Ignavibacteria > Tepidaquicellales > Tepidaquicellaceae > JAEUSI01. The sequence goes on from DAIPYE010000024.1 coordinate 2,632, forward strand.
ACTCACTTTCTCATTTTTTCTCAATACGATCACTTCAGCTTCTTCACCCGGTTTAAACTCCCCCATTGCATACATATAATCATAAATATTTTTGACATCTTTATTACCGAATTTTATGATAATATCTTCAGCCATTAATCCGCCTTTTTCTGCAGGACTGCCTTCCTTTACTCCGGCTAATTTCATTCCTTCAGCAGTGGATGAATAATCCGGAATAGTGCCTACATAAACTTTAACATTCCCCATCGATTTATTTCCGGTATCTTTTGAAACTACTTTTATGAAATCCGGTTTATTCTTCATTTCATCTAAATTCACAGCTACATCATATACAAAATTCAGAACCTTAACTTCTCCTTCTGTATTTATTTTTTCAATATCATCCGAAGGTGAATGATAATCAGTGTGTGTCCCCGTAAAGAAATGCAGCACCGGAACATTCTTTGCATAAAAGCTTGAATGATCTGAAGGACCGAATCCGTCTGGAGTTTTTGTAATGTTAAAATTAAATGATTTATTAAGTGAATCTATAAGATTATCCCAGACAGATGATGTGCCAGTGCCATAAATTATTAACTTATTGTCAGAAAGTCTTCCAATCATATCCATATTCAACATTGCTACAATATTATATTTTGAAAAAAGTTCTGATTTAGCAAAATAAGCTGAACCAAGTAAACCTGCCTCTTCAGCAGCAAAACAAATGAACAGGACACTTCTTTTCAGATCTTTTTTATTTGCAGAAAGTTTTTGCGCAAGCTCCATCACGCCTGCAGTTCCTGAAGCATTATCATCAGCGCCGTTATGAATCTGTTTATCATTGCCTCTGTAAAGTGAACCGTAAGTTCCGTAACCAAGATGATCTTTATGAGCTCCGACAACTATTACTTCATTTTTTAAAACCGGATCATTTCCTTCTAAAAATCCAATGACATTATCAGTCGATGCATTCACAGGTTCGACATCAGTTTCAAAAACTGCGCTAGCATTATTTATTAAAAATGAATTCGGGGTCTTTGTAGAGTCAATTTCCTTCTGTATCTGGTCAAGACTCAAACCATTTTGATTGAATATGTTCTCTATAATTTCTCTGTTGCAATTTATAACCGGCAAACCTGCATTCTGAAGAATATTATCATATTTAAGTTGAAGCAGTTTATCTTCACCTGATTGCGGACCTGTGATAAAAATTATTCCGGCTGCTTCTCCGTCTCTGGCATTCAGGGTTTTATATCTGGATGGTTCATACTTTTCAAATGGATTATTATGCGGATCATTTTCTCCCGGAGAGTATCGCATCATTACAAGTATCTTGCCTTTAATATCAATGTCATTACCATTTTTATCTTTGTAATCATCATAATTTTGTTCAGGAGCTGAAATTCCGTATCCGATAAAAACCAATTCACCAACCGCTTTTCCCCGGCTACTGTAACTCAGCGGCATAAAATCTTTTTCTACAATATATGGAACAGTATTCCCGTTTGATGTTATCTGAAAATCGTTGATTCCTTTTAACTCAACATTTGTAACCATATCCATACTTTGTAAATATCCATTGTTTCCGGCCGGCAGTAAACCGTAATTTTTAAATTCCTCAGCAATGTAATTTTCTGTCAATGAATCCCCCGCTGTACCGGGAAACCGACCTTCCAAAGCATCCGATGAAAGATATTTTATATGATCATAAACTTCTTCCTTTGTAATATCATCATTTCTTACGTTGTTGATATCATCTTTAGGATCATTTATTTTAAATGAACAAAAAAATGTGATTGCCAGTACTGCAGAAAGTATTCTGAATTTGTTTTTTATAAACATAATCAATTATTTTTTTACAAATTTCCGATAACTGTTAATAAAATCAAGATAGAAATAAAATAAAGTTTTGCAAATAATTACATTTAAACACTGCGTATATTGCTTTTTTTACATCATAACTCTGTATATCAGTCTTGTTTTTTTAGGCTAATATTATGATATTTGATAAACAAATTTAAATCAAACAAAAAATAATGAAAAGATTAATTTTATCAGTAATTGCAGTTTTTACAATATCTGTAATGTTTTCTTCATGTTCATCAGTAACTACAATTGATGGAACATGGAAAGCTCCAGCAGCCGTTGCAACTAAATACAAAAAAATTGCTGTAATAGGACTTTCACCTGACCTTGTAAAAAGATCTACTGTTGAAAAAAGCGTTGTAAACAATTTAATTTCAAACGGTTATAATGCAATCTCGGGTTCAGCAATTTTACCACAGAGCTTATACGATTCGGATTCAGACGGAAAATTTGACAATGGCGCAAAAGAAAAGATCATTGAAGTTTTAACTCAAAACGGAGTTGATGGAGCAATTACTATTGCAGTTGAAGACGTGAAAAAATCAGTCAGTTATGTGCCGGGAACATCATATTATGCACCGGGAGTCGGAATGTACGGATTCGGCGGTTATTACGGAGGAGCTTATAACGGATTTTACGGAGGTGGTGTTGTAAATAATCCGGGATATTATCAGCAAAATACTCAGTATGTTGTTACAACTAACTTCTACAATGTCGCATCTGAAAAGTTAATGTGGTCTACACAATCAGGTACAATGGATCCTTCTTCATTAAATGATTTTGCAACTTCCTACGGAAGCAGTGTGGTAAGTGCATTTATTGAATCAGGCGTTGCAAGAAAGTAATCTTTAATTTTTATTTTATTTTAAGAGCAGTTCGGTTAATATTGAACTGCTCTTTTTTTATATCCGTTGTAAATTCAGCTTAATCTTTTTAATTTAAAAAAATATTTCACAGCTACAGATAAACATGAATAGTCAAATTTCATTTATTCTCAATGATACATTAATTGAAACGGAAATTAATCCCGCAACCGTTGTCCTTGACTTCATCCGAAATAACAGACTGACGGGAACAAAGGAAGGCTGCAAGGAAGGTGATTGCGGAGCCTGTACAATACTTGTCGGTGAGACAATAAATGATAAATTAGTTTACAAAGCTGTGAATTCCTGTCTTCTGCCGATCGGGAATGTTTCCGGAAAACATCTTGTGACTATTGAAGGACTGAATTGTGAAAAGAATGTTTTAAATCCAATTCAGCAAGCGTTTGTCGATGAAGGAGCGACACAGTGTGGATTCTGCACTCCGGGTTTTATAGTTTCAATGACAGGTTATTTGTTAAATAATTCCGGGCTCCGGGAAACAGATCTGATAAACTCTCTTGACGGAAATATCTGCAGATGTACCGGTCATAATTCTATTATCAGAGCTGCTGAGAAAATTTACAATAATTTCAATCACAGCTTAATTGAAAATAAATACAATTTAAAAAATCTCACTGAGAATAAATTTATTCCTGAATATTTCCTTTCAATAAAAAAGCGTCTTGAAAAATTAACATCTTCTAAAATCACCAGGGGAAATTCCAATATTGATTTTTTAGTGAGTAATGGTACTGATCTTTTTGTTCAGAAGCCGGATGAGATGATGAAATCAGGGTTAAAACTTTTACAAAATGATAATGATCTAAACGGAATAAATATTGTTAACGGTGAATGTATAATTGGAAGTAATACTACCGTTTCGGATATTCAGGATTCAGATATTTTAAAAAAATATTTTCCTGATATTAATAAATTCATTTTACTTTTCGGGTCAGCTCCCATCAGAAACAGCGCATCCGTAGGAGGGAATCTGAATAACGCTTCGCCGATCGGTGATATGACGAATTTTTTCATGGCTTTGAATTCTGTTGTAACATTAACTGACGGCAGTTCTAATAGAGATATACCGCTTAAGAAATATTATCTGAGTTATAAAAAAACTGTAAGAAAGCAGGATGAAATAATGAAGTGTATTATGTTCAAACTTCCTCAGGGAAAATATTTTTTCAATTTTGAAAAAGTTTCGAAACGAACCTATCTTGATATTGCAAGTGTAAATACTTCAGTTTTAATTTATATGGAAAAAAATATAATTTCGGAGATACATCTTTCTGCAGGAGGTGTTTCGGCAATTCCATTATATCTGGCTGAAACCTGTGAATTTTTAACAGGCAAAGTTTTAAATATTGTAAATGTGAAAAAAGCTGTTGTGATAGCTCAGACTGAAATATCACCGATCACCGATGCCAGAGGAAGCGCAGAATACAAAAGATTACTTTTAACAAGATTAATCTTTACTCATTTCTTAGTTTTATTTCCTGAAATTTTCAAAGCGGAGGATACATATGAAAGATTATGATATGATTCATCATGTCCGCGGTGAATCACAGTATATTGATGACATAAATGTTCCGCACGGAACTTTGTATGCATCGGTTTTTTATTCACCCGTTGCTCACGGAAAAATTCTGAAGTTAGATCATGAATATGCAAAGGCAATGAAAGGTGTGATCGAAATTTTAACTTATAAAAACATTCCCGGTGAAAATCAGATCGGCGGAATTATTCCGGATGAACCTTTGCTTGCTGAGAATATTGTTCACTACATTGGAATGCCTGTTGCAATTGTCATTGCCGAAACTCAGTTCATTGCAAGAGAAGCTGTCAGAAATATTAAAATTGAAATTGAACCTTTACCGGTAGTAACAGACCCGAGAGTAGCATTTGTTAATGGTAATCTGACAATTCCGCCTCGTATTTTTTCAAACGGAGATGTCGATAAAGCATGGAATGAATGTGATTTTATATTTGAAGGAAGTTGTGAATCAGGCGGTCAGGAACATTTGTATCTGGAAACTCAGGGCGCTTTTGCTTTTCCCGTTGAAGGCGGTGGGGTGAAGATCGTGTCATCAACTCAGGGACCGACAGCAGTTCAGAGAGCAACTTCAAAAGTTCTGGGAATTCCAATGAGTAAAATCGAAGTAGAAGTTTTGCGGCTTGGCGGCGGCTTCGGAGGAAAGGAAGATCAGGCAACATCCTGGGCGGCAATGGCAGCATTATCTGCGTTACATCTTAACAGACCTGTGAAATTAGTTCTTCCCCGCCATGATGATATGATTATGACAGGTAAAAGAAATCCGTACTCATCTGATTTTAAGATCGGACTTACAAAAGACGGAATAATCAAAGTTTATGAAGCGGTTTTTTATCAGAATTCCGGAGCGTCGGCTGATCTTTCTCCTGCGATACTTGACAGAACTTTGTTTCACTGCGCCAACGCATATTACATTCCGAATATAAAAGCAACCGGATATTGCTGCAGAACTAATCTGCCTCCCAATACTGCATTCAGAGGATTCGGCGGACCGCAGGGAAAATTTGTAATCGAATGCGCAATTTCCAAAGCGGCTGATGAAATGGGAATTGAAGCTTATGAAATTCAAAAGAAAAATTTGCTTAATGAAAAAAATGAATTTCATTACGGACAGATCGCAGAAAACTGTAACGCTCGAACTACATGGGATGCTGCTGAAAAAGAATTTCAGCCGGCAAAGATCAAAGCAGAAATTGAAAAATTTAATTCTGAAAACAAAGTTTATAAAAAAGGTTTTGCTATTATGCCAATTTGTTTCGGGATCGCTTTTACAAATACAAGAATGAATCAGGCAAATGCGCTTGTGAATATTTATACAGACGGAAGTGTAAGTTTCAGTACCGCTGCAGTGGAAATGGGTCAGGGAATAAATGCGAAAATCAAAGAAATTGTTTCAAGAGTATTTTCAATTTCTCACAATAAAATTAAAAACGAGACAACAAATACTACAAGAAATGCAAATACATCTCCGACTGCCGCAAGCTCCGGCGCTGATCTGAACTGCGGCGCAGTGTTTAATGCATGCAGCATGATTCTTGAACGGCTAAAGGTTTCGGCTCTTGAGGAATTGGATAAAAATGATCTGTCAAAATTAGAAATTAAAAATGAATTTGTTTATTATGACGGTGTGAGGTCTGATTTAAACTGGGAAAAATTAATTGAAGCCACTTACACAAAAAGAATAAGTCTGTCACAATATGCTCACTTTGCAACACCGGAAATATTTTTTGACAGGGAAATTAACAAAGGAAATCCGTTCCGGTATCATGTTTATGGAACAGCAATAATTGAAGCGACAGTTGACTGTCTTCGCGGAACCTATGTTATCGATTCTGTTAAAGCTGTTCATGATTTCGGGAACAGTCTGAATCCAGTTATTGATAAAGGTCAGGCTGAAGGAGCAATCATACAGGGACTCGGTTGGATGACAATTGAAGAAATAATTTTTAACAAAGATGGTAAACTTTTAACCGATCTGCTTTCAACTTATAAAGTACCTGATATTCACTTTGCTCCTAAGGTCATGGATGTGAGATTTCTTGATGTGCCAAATCCTTTCGGAATGTTTAACTCCAAAGCTGTCGGCGAGCCGCCTCTTATGTATGGCATCGGCGGATATTTTGCAATTTTGAATGCTGTAAAAGCTTTCCGCCCCGGAAAAGAATTTAAATTTTCCTCGCCAATTACTCCCGAAAAAGTTCTCTTGAATTTATATGGTAATTCTGAACAATCTGTAAATTCTGAAACAATTCAAATTTCCGGAATTAACAAATCAGGAATTTAAAATGAAAGAACTTCATCTCTGGAATTTCATTCTTCAGAAAATCTCAAAAGGAAAAACTGTAATTCTTATCGCTGTAGTCGATCACGAAAAAGGCTCACCGGGAAAGGAAGGATTTAAAATGGCTGTCGCAGCAACGGATGATTACATCGGATCTGTCGGCGGCGGCGTGATGGAATATAATATTATAAAAGAATGTGCAGAGATGATCAAAGAAAATATCCCTGTAAATAAACTCGAAAAATTATTTCACAACAAAAGATCATCTGTTAAAAGATCCGGGCTGATCTGTTCGGGTTCGCAGACCAATTTCACAATTTCATTAAGTAAAATAGATGTTAAGTTAATAAAAATAATCCGTGATTTTATTTTAACATACAAACCGGGCAAAATTATTTTCTCAGGCAAAGGAATTAAATTTTCTAAAGGTAAAGTGAATGAAGATACGTTCGTTTTCAATTATACCAGATCCGGAGGGTGGACTTATGAAGAAACTGTCGGAATTAAGAATTTTCTTTATATCGCAGGTGGAGGACATGTTGGCATTGCAGTATCGAAGATAATGTCTTTACTGGATTTTCATGTGACAGTTATAGATGATGTTGTTAACTTACCTCTCGTGAAGGAAAATACTTTTGCTGATAAAATAATTATTTCACCTTTCAACAAAACCGGGAAATTCATTAAGGAAGGGAAACAAACATACGTTCTTATTTTGACAAAAAATTACCATTCGGATATAGAAGTTCTGATGCAGGTTACAAATAAAAAGATCAGATATACAGGAATAATGGGTACCAAAGTAAAAATTAAAAAGATATTTAACGAAGCGATAAAAGAAGGTATTACAAAAGAGCAGTTAAAAAAAATTCACGCTCCGGTTGGGATTGATATTAACAGTGATACTCCTGAGGAAATTGCTGTTAGTATTGCGGCGGAAATAATAAGAGTGAAGAACAGTTAAACAGTTAAACAGTTAAACAGTTAAACAGTTAAACAGTTAAACAGTTAGCAGTTAGCAGTTAGCAGTTAGCAGTTAGCAGTTAGCAGTTAGCAGTTAGATAGTTTATACTTCTTTATAAATTCATTAACCGGCTTCTTATGATTTTTCCCAAGAGAGTTCAGTGTTGACTTCAATGCTCTTTTAACAGAAAGATCTGCATCTCCGGCAAATATTTTCAATACATCCAGCGCAGCTTCGGGATTTCTTTTTCCGAAACTGTTATTGAATGACATAATAATATTCCATCTTACATTCGCATCAAGGATCTTGCTCCATTTCTTTAGCTGCTTAATTGTTTCGACAGGATATTTATTCCCGAAATATGAACCGAGAATGAACGGACCTAAATTCTTTTTCACATATTTTGAACTGTCGAACATTAAAGGCTCAAATATCGCGAATGCTTTTGTCAGAAGATTTTTTTCTCTGAATGCCATTCCGGAAAAAACCACTGCACGTCTTACATTTTCCGATTTATGTTTTGTCAAAGACAATACTGTTTTATAAAAATCATGATTCTGAAACAGTGTGTTGGCAAAAGCATTGCCTGCATATTCCCTTACTTCCCAGTTCGGATCATCAGCAATTTGTATCAGGTATTTTTCAACAATTTCCTTATCATATCTGTATCCTCTCCAGATAAGTGAAACACCAATTTCTTTGGCAACGTCTTCGCTCCTGTTGCAAAAGAAAATTCCTATATCAAAATAATCTCTTTCGGGATTTACATTTCTTTCCAGAACATACCTTACTATTTCACTGATCACAAACCTTTTATCCTTTGTTTTTGCTGTGTTTGCATGATCTGTTTTAATTTTTCCGAGAATGGAAATTATATTTGAAAAGTTTTCTTCTTTAATTGATCTGACAATTTCTCTTTTCTTTTTGTCGGTGAGCAATGAGTCTTTCATGGCAGTTTTTTTAAATAAATTAATAATAAATATACTTCATATAAATTCAGAAAAAATTATTCTCAAAAACTCTGTAACACAACAAATCTATATGTAAATTATAGTTGACGAACGCTGGAGAGTAATAAAGATGTGGAATAATATTACTGACTTTGATACTTTAATTACAGATTTTTATTTGAAGCCGTTGGCATGGACGAAAGTTCTGGGAAAGCACAGAACCCGCTAAACACCAGCAGCGGCTTCGAAAATATTTCCTTTTTCCAGATCAGAATTTTACTGCTTTTCCCAATGTCAGGTAAAGATGATAAGGTTAAAACGCGCAGCGGGAACTACGCAAAATGTCAGGTGGGAACCGCAAACCGCACAAAAGATAAACAATTAAAATAATTGGAATTACAAATTTATTTTAGAAATCATATATTGTACACAATTCGAAATAAAATCATTTATGAAATTAGATTTAGAAACTGTTTTATTCTTCTCTTTGGCTGTAATGTCAGTCGGATCAGCTATAATGATGATCACAAGAAAAAGTCCGATCTCGAGCGCATTATTCCTGATACTTAATTTTTTCACCGTTTCCGGACTCTACTTATTGTTAAAAGCGCAGTTCATCGCTATTATACAGGTTTTGGTTTATATGGGCGCGATAATGGTTTTATTCCTTTTTGTAATTATGCTGCTGAATATGCAGGATGAAAGCAAATTGAAGGAAAAATATACTTACAAAAAACTTACGGCAATACTTCTCTCAATCTTTCTTTTCTGTCTGCTTGGATTTACTGTTTATTTCGGATTTGCAGGAAAGTTTGGCACAATATCAGATAAAGCGCTGACTCTCGGAACAGCTCAATCTTTGGGAATGGAATTATACACAAATTACTCGTTTCCGTTTGAACTGGCATCGTTTCTTTTACTTGCCGCAATTGTAGGCGCTGTTGTTTTGGCAAAAAAGAAATTCAACTGATAATTGACTATATGGCTTTTAGATAGACTCAAAACCGGTATAACTTCTTAAGATCTCCGGTACAATAACATTTCCTTCCCTTGTCTGATAAGCTTCAAGCAAAGCAACCATTAATCTTGATGTTGCCAGTCCGGATCCATTCAAAGCATGAACAAATTCAGTTTTAGTTTTCCCGTTTTCAAGAACTTTTTTATATCTGATCATTGCAGATCGTGTCTGGGCATCAGTACAGTTGCTGACTTCCAGCCATTTATCTTCGGCATACGACCAGACCTCTATATCATAACATTTGCTTGCGGAAAAGCCGATGTCTGCCGTGCAGAGTTCGATAATTCTGTAATGAATATTCAGCTTATCGAGAATTCCCGTTGCATTTCCCAGCATTATCTGAAGTTCGTCATAGGAATTTTCCGGACGGCATAAAGTTATAAGTTCGACTTTGTTAAACTGATGTACTCTCAGAAATCCCTTGGTATCTTTTCCGTAACTCCCTGCTTCGCGTCTGAAACAGGTTGTATATCCGCAATACTTAACGGGTAGATCTTCTTGTTTAAAAATTTCATCACGGTGAATATTCATTATCGGAACTTCCGCAGTCGGAATTGCATACATATCGTCTTTTTCCAGATGATACATATCTTCCGCAAACTTCGGAATTTTTTCCGCAGCTTCCATTGAAGCCCGGCTGACAAGTACCGGAGTCATAACTTCTTTATATCCGTTCTTTCCCTGTTCATCCAGCATAAAATTAATGAGAGCTCTTTCAAGTTTCGCGCCTTTTCCTTTGTACAACGGGAAACCGCTTCCGGAAATTTTCGTACCGCGCTCAAAGTCAAGAATATCAAGAGATTTTCCAAGTTCGACATGATCCTTCACTTTAAAATCAAATTCTTTCTTTTGACCCCATTTCAAAATTTCCACATTATCCTTTTCAGATTTCCCTTCGGGTACAGAATCATGCGGAAGATTTGGAATGTATTTTAATTTCAAATCAATTTCAGAATCGAATTTTCTCAGTTCATCATCATAAGTTTTAATCTCATCGGACACTTTCTTCATTTCGGAAATTTTTTCCGCTGCATCAGTTTTATTTTTTTTCATTACGGCAATTTCATCTGAGACTGAATTTCTCATTTCTTTCAGCCCTTCAGATTTACGTATGAGTTCAAGTCTGCTTTTATCAAGCTCAAGTATGCTCTCAACAACTTCCGTATCCTCGCCTCTAGATTTTAATTTCGTTTTTACAAAATCAGGATTTTCCCTGATAAGTTTAATATCCAGCATTTTATAATAATTATTTTAGAGTTTAATATCCGAGCTGATATTTCAAAAGTCTGAGACCTTCGAGTGAATCCATTGGCGTGAATCCCAGCTCTGACTGCATTTTAAATGTTGTAAGTCCGGATTTCAGAGGTCTCGGCGCAGGCTGATTCAGACTTGCCGTAATGACCGGCTTTACCAGATCTTTGTTTAAGTTAAAAACTTCACATGCTTTTAATACAAAATCATATCTGGAAATAATATCCAGTCCCGCAATATTATAAATTCCTTTTAGATTTTTTTCGATGAGTTTCAATGTACCGAATGATAGATCATCGATCATTGTATAATTTCCGATCTGATCAGTAACAATATTCACCGGTCTGTTATTTCTCAATTCATCTATAAACCAGAGCGCAAAATTTGGTTTGATGCTGTTTCCCACTCCGTATAGCACCATTGTCCTAATAATTGCAAAATCAATATCACTGGTAATAAAAGCATTTTCGCTTGCCAGTTTTTCCCTTCCGTAAAATGAGATCGGATTCGGAACGGAATCTTCGGAATAAGGACCCGACCTTCCGTCAAAAACATAATCAGTGGAATAATGAATTATTCTGGAATTATTTCTCCTTGCGGCAATGATC
>DAIPYE010000024.1:13976-24542 GCA_036782915.1 Bacteroidota bacterium
TACACCGTCAACATTTATTTTCCAGGAAAGCTCTCTTTCGGTTTCGCATTTATCGACATTCGTATATGCAGCGCAGTTAACTATTACTTCCGGCTCATAAAAATCTACAATTCTTTTTACATCTTCTTTTTTTGTAATATCAAGTTTCTCATATGGATATCCGTACATTAAATAAGATTCATCTTCAAATGATGTCTGAATAATTTCGTAATCCGATTCCCTTTCAAAAATTGTCGTAAGCGATTGTCCCAGTAATCCGTTCGAGCCAGTTATCAGTACTTTCATTTGAATCTTTTCCGTGAATTTAGCAAAAACATGTCTAAAATTTTTAAAAACTTTAGTTATAAAAATTATTTCAGCTTATCTAATTCATCTATTCCTTTTAAAGAAGAATTGTATGAAGCCATTCTGTTTGCATAATGAATACTTTTTACAAAATCATTATTCTTTGAATAATCTATTGCAAATGATGAGGCAAACACATCACCGCAGCCTGTAGAATCAACAAAATGCGGATTCTCTATGGATGCAATTTGCAGATGATCTATGTCATTGAACGTTTCATTGCCATACGTTTTCTCTTTTTTGGTAAAACCTGTAACTCCGATCTTCCCTCTTGTAACTATCAGCCCTTTAACCTCATAGTTCCTGTTGTATAGAATTTCTTCAGCAATTTTATATTCAGATAATTTATCTTTTGTAAGCGAAGCAATTTCAAATTCATTCATCTGGATCGTATCAGTATTTGTGCACCATTCATACCAGTTTTCCACAGGCATGTGAACCCTGCTGCCGTCGTCTTTTGTTGTCATTACTACATTATGCAGATCCATATGTATGTAACCTTTGTAATTTTTTCTGATCTTCTTAAGCGTATCTAAAGTTATATCAACTCCCGATATCATATTTATGAGAATTACATCAGAAAAATTAAAGAAACTTTCACATTGCTTATAATCCAGTGTATATGTCGGCTCCGTAGATTTTTCAATCCTTGCGCTTTTATCGGTGTTGTATAAATTATAATAAAGATTAACTTTTCGTGTCGGATGTTTGACTTTATTAATTCCGTGAGTCTTTATCTTGGGATATTTTTTGAAAATGTTTACAATATTCTCAAATTCATCTTCTCCCAGATTCATAATTGGGATCACAGTATCGCTGCTGCCCGATAAAACTGCCATACTGATCACAGAATATAAAATTCCGCCGTAACTGTGAATTTTTTCACCGTTTATTTTATGGATTACATCGACACAAGGCTCACCAATTACCAGATAATTCATTTAAAATAATTTAAGATTATTTATAGATTATTTACAGATTAATTTAAGATTTTTTCAATTTTTAAAATTATTTCTTCTGAAAGTATTACTTCAGAAGATTTCAGATTTTCTTTTAATTGAGATTCTTTTGTTGCCGAAGTAATCACACTTGAGATTATTTCATTTCTCAGACACCATGCAAGTGCAAGATTGGAAACTTTAATACCGGTTTCAGATGAAAGTTCAATTAATTCCCCGACCTTTTTTAAATTTTCTTCAATTGCAATATTCTTCACAAAAGCATTATTCTTTTTATCAAGTAATCTCGAATCCTTTTCAATTTTTTTAATATTGTACTTTCCGGTCAGAACTCCCTGAGCCAGCGGTGACCATACAACCTGCCCGATTCCATGTTTAGTGCAATAATCCATGACTCCGTTCGTTTCAATTCCTCGTGAAAGCATGCTATACTGAGGCTGGTTGCTGACAGGTTTATGCAAATTAAGTTTTTCACATAAATTAACAGCATACTCAATTTCCTCTTTCGTCCATTCGCTTACACCCCAGTATAAGATTTTTCCATGTTCAATGAGTGAATTATAAGCTCTGCAGGTTTCTTCAAGCGGAGTTTCAGTGTCATATCTGTGACACTGATGCAGATCAATATAATCTGTTTTTAAATTTATCAGAGATTTATTTACGGACTCGAAAATATGTTTTCTCGAAAGACCTTTATCATTCGGATCGTCCGACATTTTGCCAAAGCATTTTGTGGCAATTATCAGGTCCTGTCTTCTGAAATCTTTTAAAGCATTGCCTAAAAATATTTCCGCTTTTCCGAAGTTATATACATCGGCAGTATCAAAAAAATTTATTCCGTTCTCAAATGCATATCTGATGAGAGCATTTCCCTTTTTCTTTTCAACTGTTCCGCCAACTGTCAGCCAGCTTCCAAAACCAATTACGCTTACTTTTGCGCCGCAATTCCCAAGCTTTCTGTATTTCATAAGATTAATTATTTATTAAAAGATTTTTTGATCTGATCCTGCGCAAATTTTCTTGCTTTAGATCCCCCGAAATTAATTGTAAGGGACCCCTGATTTGATATTCCCAGTTCACTGTAATTGTTCAAAGAATACTCAATTTGAAAAATATTGTAATTTACTCCAATTCCGCAGGAAAACGTAGAAGGCTCAGTTCCGATTCCTGCCCGAAAATCAACATATTCATTTATAAAATATTCAAATCCGCCTCTAAAAGACAGAGGATATCTTACATCTTTTTCTACTTCCAGAATCAGATTTGCATCATATCCGGGCTGAATTGTAAATCCTGTTTTATAAACCTGAGACAATTTTTCTCCGGAAATTCCTATTTTTGCGCCGGTAAAATTCTTTGCAAAAAATCCCCATCTGAGAAACGGAGTTAAATATGCCAGAATTCCTGCATCAGCACCAAAAGCTGCAGAAGAATTATAATTTTTTATGTTTAAATTATAATAATTTAAATTGAATCCATAAAAGAACTTACTTTTAAAAACATTTCCGTATGATAAAATAACGCTGGTTTCACGGTATAAATCGGATCCGAAAGTTTTAAAACCGGCTCCGATTGTTCCGAATTTTAAAGGCTCTGCATAGGTTAAAGCAGAAGTTGATATTTCATTAATTCCGAACTGTGAAGGATTATAAAAAACGGATATTTCTCTGTAATTCATCTGACCTAATCCGGAAGGATTATAAAATACAGCAAGCGAATTATTGGATAAAGAAGTAAATGCTCCGTTTAAACCGGTTGCCCTTGCGCCAATATCTGTATTTTCAAACTGCGCTAAAGAACATTTTACAGAAAAAACAACAGATAAAATTACAATTGTCTTTTTCATAATTCAAATTTTAAATTAGTGAATTGATTTTTAAAATCAGGAATTTGAATTTGACAATGAATTTCAAATAAATTAATTGAAACCGATAGAAAATGCAAAGTCAAATTAAATGGTTTTTAATTTTCATTATATTTTTTTCAGCTCCTGTAATGAAATTGGCAGCTCAGCAACAGGATCTGAATGTTACAGTTACCATTGACGTTTCCCAGCTTTCAGCAGATGCCGCAGAGAAACTGGTAAATTTTAAGAGTAAGGTGGAAGAATATATGAACAAAGCAAAATATTCTGACGAGAAAATACCGCCAATTAATGTTCAAATGCAATTCAGTTTCACAGGAGTCAACAATTCTACCCTTACTTATGATGCAAAATTGTTTATAGCCAGTCAGCGGGAGGTTTTTAATCCTTTTAATTCGGCTGACAAAAAGTACACTGTAGCTTTCAGATTTCTTGATGAAAGATGTGAATTTATTTATAATGAGAATATTCCTTTTATAAAGAATGATCTTAGATTTGATTCATTTCTAAGTTTACTTGATTATTATGCATATTTAATAGTTGGCTATGATGAAGATTCTTACAATCCAAAAGGAGGAAATAAATATTTTCAGAAAGCTGCTGACATTTGCAATAAAGTTGTACTGATAATAAAAGGCTGGACAGAAACAGGCGGAGGTTCGAAACCTTCAAGACAGCAACTGGTGCAGGAATTATTAAATGTACGGTTTGATAATTACAGATACGGATACTTTGAATATAATTATCTGGGTCTTGACTCAATGGCAATAAAGAAAAGAGATGCACAGAATAATGTTCTTGATGCTCTGGAAGTTATAAGCGCAATTAAAAAATCTGAAATAAAATCTTTCAATATCGATATTTTCTTTGATGCAAAAGCTGCTGAGATCGCTGAACTATTCATAGATTACGGTGATGTTTCTGTTTATGACAAACTGGGAAAATTTGATCCGGCTCATTTATCGGTTTATCTTGATGCCAAAAAGCGGGCGCGGTGAAGTGAAATGAATATTTAATTGAATTTCGCAATTACTGTTTCCATATTTAGAAAAAGCAGGTTAAGATCTTTGAGATTTAGCCTGCATTTTTTTTAATTAATCCCGTTATGTTTAAAACCTGAAAATCTCGTCAATTTTGATTCCTTTTGGAACATTCGTCCAAATAGAGAGAAAGTTTGCCACATATTTCAAGAATTGTCACGAATTTAAATAACTTCGATTTTACACCATAAATATTGTTAAATCTGCTTAAAAATCAACATGATTTAATTTTGAAAGCGTATTGGAAGGGATTGAGAATATTTGATAAATTGTGCTGCTAAAATCCTTTTAATTAGATAAGATTATACTTATTTTACCAAACTTAAAAAAATAAAAGGGGGGTAAAATGTTTAAAAAATACTTATTAGTATTTTCTCTATTAGTTTCAATTTCATTTACAAATTCATCAAATGCACAATTCAGAAATTACAATATTAAGGGAGGAGTTCAATTTCTTCCATTGTTACCATTTTCTGAATTTGACGCAAGATTTTCATTTTTAGGAAGAGGATTTGTAAATTTTGAATTATCAAATGTATACTCACTTGAACTTGGCGTAGGTTATGGTCAGTATAAAACAGATGATCATTACAATACATATCCTGTTACATCTACAGGAGATCATGATGTTTCAACTGACATTATTCCGATTGACGTGAGATTAAGAATTTCACCATGGGCAAAGACAGCAAAAAACTGGAATCCGTATTTTTATATCGGAGGCGGTGTAATGAATTACAATGTAAAGAATGTACCGGCAGACAGTACAATTCCTGCATATAATACAAAAGAAAGCGGCTGGGCCGGAATTGTTCCAGTTGGTCTCGGAACAGAAATCAAATTATCGAACAGTGTTCTTCTTGATCTGAGCGGCGGTGCTACCTATTCTACAACAGATCTTTTAAACAATTTTGTAATAACAGACTTTAAAGATGCTTATGCTCAGCTTGGAGTTGGCATAACTTTTGCCGGAAGCGATATGTGCAATACCGATGAAGATAAAGACGGTCTGACTTATTGCAAAGAAGAGCAGATCGGAACAAATCCTGAAATTGCTGATACAGACGGTGACGGATGTCTGGACGGCGCAGAAGTTAATCAATACAAAACTGACCCGCTTAATAAAGATACAGACGGAGATACTTTGCTTGATTGCGATGAAGTAATGAAATATTCAACTAATCCTCTCAGCAAAGATACTGATGCAGACGGATTAATGGATAATGAAGAAATACAGAAATATCTTACAATACCTACCAATCCTGATACAGATGGTGACGGATTAAAGGATGGTGACGAAGTTATGAAATATAAAACCGATCCGAAAGATAAAGATACAGATCACGGAACTATCGGTGACGGAATAGAAGTGGACAGAGGAACAGATCCGTTAAATCCTGCTGATGATATTCCTCCTCCACCGGTTGAAGAGAAAGTGAAAGTCGGACAGGTAATTACACTTGAAGGTATTAACTTTGCCACTAACAAGTGGGAAATCACTTCTCTTGCTGAAGATAAACTTGAAGTTGCGCTAAATGCAATGAAAGATAATCCAAATGTGGAAGTTGAAATTATCGGAAACACGGACAATACCGGCAGCAGAAACTGGAATATGGAATTATCCGAAAAGAGAGCCGAATCAGTGAAAGAATGGTTTGTAAGCAAAGGAATATCAGGTTCCAGAATTACAACAAAAGGAGTCGGACCGGATGATCCAATTGCGCCAAATGATACCGAAGAAGGAAGATATAAGAACAGAAGAATTGATTTCAAGAGAATAAAGTAATCGTTAGTATATTTTAAATTAAAGCTGTATTTGAGAAATCGAATACAGCTTTTTTTATTGAAATCGGAAAGTTGTAGAGAAAGGTCTGATTTTAGATTTAAAAGTTATTGCAATAAATTTTCCTCAAAAAAAAGTTAAAATGTCATGAAAGAAACGAAAGTTCATATTAAATTAGATAGTAATTAAATATATTCATCTACGAAATCGTTAATCTAAAATAAAATAATAAAATGTCAGAAGATAAATCATTAAAGCTTAAATCGCTTGATGTAGCTTTAGAACAAATACTTAAAGACCACGGAAAAGGCGCTATAATGAAACTCGGTGACAGACCGGTTTTGAAAATAGCTTCCATTTCAACAGGCTCTATTTCCCTGGATGCAGCTTTGGGAATCGGGGGAGTTCCGAGAGGAAGAATTATAGAGATTTACGGACCGGAATCATCGGGTAAAACAACTTTGTGTCTTCATATTTTAGCGGAAGCGCAGAAATCCGGAGGATTAGCGGCATTTATAGATACGGAACATGCGCTCGATACCGGTTATGCGCAGAAGCTTGGCGTGGATGTAAATAATCTGCTTATTTCCCAGCCGGAATACGGCGAACAGGCGCTGGAAATCTGTGAAACACTTGTCAGAAGTAATTCACTTGATGTGATAATTATTGACTCTGTTGCTGCTTTGACTCCAAGAGCGGAGATCGAAGGAGAAATGGGTGATTCTGTAATGGGAATGCAGGCAAGATTAATGTCACAGGCATTAAGAAAACTAACTGCGGCAGTTTCCAAATCAAATGTTGTTTTAATATTTACAAATCAGCTTCGAGAAAAAATTGGAGTAATGTTCGGAAGTCCGGAAACAACAACCGGCGGTAAAGCATTGAAATTTTATGCATCCGTAAGAATGGACATCAGAAGAATTGCAGCAATTAAAGAAGGCACTGATGTCATCGGCAACAGAACAAAGGTGAAAATTGTAAAAAATAAAATGGCTCCGCCCTTCAAGGAAGTGGAATTTGATATTATTTACAATGAAGGTATTTCCAAGCTTGGTGATCTTGTTGATCTGGCTGTAAATAAAGAGATCATAAAGAAAGCCGGCGCGTGGTTTCAATACGGTGAGAACAGAATGCAGGGCAGAGAAGGAGTTAAAAAACTTCTTACGGAAGATAAAGAGTTATTGAAAAAATTGTTTAAAGAAGTAAAGACAGCAGTCGGAATGACAGATGATGTTTCTGCAAACGGAACTGAAGATAAAGATTCAAAAAAAGAAGAAGTTGCAGTAAAAAAGAAATAAATTTTTATAAATATTTGTTGAAAGACTGCCTTTGCTAAACCGAAGGCAGTTTTTTTATAGGCAAAAACAGTTCATATGAAAATCACTAAGATCGATAAGCAGAAAAAATATAAGAACAGATACAATATTTTTCTGGACGGAGAATTTGCATTCGGATTATATGATGATACAATTCTTAAATTCGGTCTGAGAACGAATGATGAACTTTCCGAAGAATTGATAGAAGAGATCAGACAATCAGATGAATTTAACTACGGAAAATTCATTGCATACTCATATCTTTCCTATAAGCAGCGCAGCAAAAGTGAGATAATTAAAAAATTGAAAGAGAAGAAGATCTCCGGGAATGTAATTGATAATATTATTGAGCTTTTGTCTGAGCAGAAATATATAAATGATCATTCTTTTGCCAGGCTTTACATTGAGAATAAGCTTATGAGCAAACCGATCGGGAAAAGATTGTTGAAACTGAAACTTCAGGAAAAAGGAATAGATAAAGAAACCAGTGAAAAGGTCATTGAGGAAAATTTTAATGAAGAAACAGAACTCGAATCTGCCGAAAAGCTTTTGGAGAAATACCGGAAAAAAGTCAGAGGGGATAATGATCTTGAGAAAAAGAGAAAATGCTTCAGCTATCTGATCTCAAGAGGATTTGATTTCGATACTGCAAACAAAGTTTTAGAGAATTTAAGTATAAAATAAAAAGACCTGTTAAGAATTAATCTTAACAGGCTGATCCGCAATGAAAATCTATAGACTGGGAATAAATTTCTTGTCTGTAAAAGGAAGATATGATAAAAATTAAAAATAAATATTGAATTAATTTCATATTTATTTCTCCCTAATTTTAATTTAAAGAAATTTTTGCAAGATATTTAATATGCCTTGAATTAATTTAGGCAGTATTATGGTGGTCTAACTGTAAACATTGATTACATAGTTATTTTAGTAGAATAAACTTTTTTTGAAGAGATGTTCTTTCTGTTGATAGTCTGTAAACATATATTCCCGACGAAAGATTTTTGGTTTCATATTTAATTTTATAACTTCCTTCTTTTAAATCATTGTTTAAAAGCTCGTCTAATTTTTGTCCTTTGATATTAAATATTTCTAATTTATAAAAATCATTTTCATTAATATTAAACTCAAAGGTTGTTTCAGAATTAAACGGGTTGGGATAATTTTGCATTAATTTAAATTTCTCAGGAATATTATCTTCGATTGAAATAACATTTACCATAGTTTGTCCTCCTGTTGTTGTGAATTGCATTTTACCTGCTCCACCGACTCCCCAGAGAATAGAATCACTATAACAGTATATTGATCCCCAAAATCTAGGATCTTCCGAAGTGGCTTGTCGGTCCCAATTAAATCCAGAATTAGTTGTTTTATATAAATAACCATAGCTTCCTCCTACCCAGCCTGTATTTTCATCTGAAAAAGAAATACAATACGCTACTGAAGGAGGATAATTTCTAATAGTATCAGTCAGTTCCCAGGTCTCACAAAAATCCGTACTTCTGTAAACAGGGGGATTACCGCTTCCTGTTACCCAGACATTGTTGTTTACAACAGCAAGTTTTCTAAATTCATAAAAGACCCCTATAGTCGGAACACTTGTATCAAACCAATTCTCTCCTCCATTTGTAGATTTAAAAACTCTACCCGAACCACAGAATATGCCATTATTAATATCCTTAAAATAAATATCATAGTTTGTAAACCAGGGTGCATAAAAAGAATCCAAAGAATTCCCACCATCATAAGTTCGGAAAACTTTGTTTGTACCGAGAAACCATCCCGTATCTCTGTTTAAAAAATATAATCCTTTGAAGGCAGATATTGATCCGGGTCTTCCGCTTAAAACATTCCAGTTCCCACCTCCATTTGTTGATTTCATAATAAAATCGTATCCTGCTACTGCATAAATAAACTCCGAATCAACAGGGCAAATACTCCACATTAATCCGCCATATGACCCGGAAGGATTAGGGACATTCAGCCAATTCATTCCGCCATTTGTAGTCTTTATCACCACGCCTGCATCTCCGACAGCCCATCCTGTTTTCGCATTTATAAATTCGATGTCATAAAGGTTTTGATTTGTACCGGAGTTTTGCTGAATCCATTGTGCCTGCACAGCATTTATTGTACAATGAGATATAAGTATTATTAAAATTATTTTTCTCAAAACGGTTTTGTTGAAATAATTATTTGGGGATTATTTGAAAGAATTTTGTAATTAAATTGTGTTATGTTTTTCAATAGTGATCTTTCCTATATATCCTTCCTCTTTGGATTAAAATATTTCTGAGAAAATATACCAAGCCTTATGTAATTTCAAGTTAGTTTTGATAAAATCACATTATGAGAAAAAATTAAAATAGTTAAAAGTTAACCGCCGTTGTGAGTTGTTTAATTTAATTATGACAGCACAATTCTTTTAAAGGCGAGTTCAGATTAATCTAAAGATAAATATCCAAGTTCAGTATATAATAAAAAAACCTGTTAAGATAATTTACTTAACAGGTCTTTAATTCATTTCAGAGTTAATTCTATTTTATCAGCAGCATCTTTTTTGTACCGGAATAATTTCCGCTTTCAAGTTTATAATAATACAAACCGCTGGAGAGATTACTTCCATTAAAATTAACAGAATAATTACCCGCATTTTGTTTTTCATTTACCAAACTCATTACTTCCTTACCAAGCATATCAAAAACTTTCAGCAAAACAAAACCTTCATTCCCGATCGCATAACTTATAACTGTATTAGGATTGAACGGATTCGGATAATTCTGCGATAATTCAAATTCAGTAGGAATTACATTATTATTAGAATTTATACCGGTAACTAATTCGCTGTATCCTGTCAGTTTTATATTGTCAATATAAATACCGTCAGCGGCTATTGTACCGTTGCTGACCATGGAGAATCTTATTTTCAGATTTGTTGAAGATTCTGCCAGTGAGGATATGTCAAGTACTTCTTTTGTCCAGGCGCTCACAGTTTTATTGTAATACTTTGCAGATCTCCAGGTTGCGCCATTATCTTTTGAAACATCGACATATGCATTGTCCAGAGTATCAATTGTATGTTTATACCAGAAACTTAATTTCAAAACAGGAGTTGCTGTTACGTTAATCGGAGTTGTGAGTGTCAGAGACCTTGTTGTTGTATTTGAATAATTTCCTGTCGGACTGTCTGCAAATGAATTTGAAGGAGAATATGACTGAGAAGTAGTAAGACCCCAGCCGCCTGCAGCTGTCCATCTGC
>DAIPYE010000025.1:0-23825 GCA_036782915.1 Bacteroidota bacterium
CAGAAAGAAGATCGTAACTCCAGTCTATCAGCGCACGAAAAGTCTGCTGTCTGGGTGCATCAGTTCTTTTCCCGCCTGTCAGCAGATTAAACCGGTTTTCCAGTCTATTATTAATTTCGTTTACAGTTAAGATCTTTATTCTTGCAGCAGCAAGTTCTATAGCAAGCGGTATTCCGTCAAGTCGGTAACAGATTTGTGCCAGTGCGGAAACATTATCATTGTTAACTCTGAAGTCAGGCTTTACAGCTATAGCTCTTTCGATGAATAATCTAACTGCTTCGAATTGCGACAGCTGTAATGGTGTAACTTCTTCATTTATGGCAGGATGTTTAAGAGGTAAAACATGATGTATCTTTTCACCTCCTGAACGTAATACTTCACGGCTCGAGGCAAGTATTTTCAGTCCCGGAGAATTAACTAAAAGTTTTTCTGCCAACACTGAACAAGCTTCTGTTAAATGTTCACAGTTATCAAATATTAAAAGTATTTCTTTCTCGTTCAGATAATTAATGAGTACATCTGTAATCTCCAGATCCGGTGAACTTTGAAGATTGAATACGCTGGCAATTGTCTGCGCTAAATAATCAGGATTCGACAATGGTGCAAGCTCAATAAACCAGACACCGTTTGCAAAATCGTCTATCAAATCAGCTGCAATTTGTATTGTCAGACGTGACTTGCCTGCACCTCCTGTCCCGAGAAGTGTTACCAGACGTGATTCCTTCAGGATTTCCTTTATTGCTTTTACTTCTTCTTCCTTGCCAATAAAATTTGTCAGCTGTGCCGGAAGATTATTCGGACGTGCATCAAGAGTTTTCAAAGGCGGAAAATCCTCACGAAGCCCGGGTGAATTAATTTGGAAAAGATTTATCGGCTGTATTACATCTTTTAATCTTCGCTCACCAAGATCACGGAAAAAGATTTTATCTGAAAATAAATTATTTGTGTCACACAGTTCTAATGCATCATTTGAAATAATGATCTGCTCACCATTCGCTGCTGACATAACTCTCGAAACCCTTGCAAGCGTAATATATCCCATATAATCTTTGCCGTTCCATTCTGCTTTCCCGCTGTGTATGCCGATACGAATTTTAATTTTTACTTCTTTCCAGTCATATCTTAAAAGTAACATTTGAATTTCACAAGCCGCATTGACAGCGTCATGAGAATTTTGAAATGCGCAGCAAAATGCATCACCTACGGTCTTGAAAACAAATCCGTTATTTGATTTAACAGTTTCATTTAAAATTATATTATGTTTAATTAGTGCTGCGGGATAATGTTCGACAAACTCTTGTGCCAGCTTCGTGCTGCCTTCAATGTCGGTAAATAAGAATGTTACATTGCCTGTCGGCTTTATCATTTGATTAAATATTATCTGCTTCATCCGGAATTTTTGTGCGATTTTATCGGCTTTTACAAATTACAAATTACTATATTTAAAATGAACTATAATCAAAATTATTACAAACTGTTTCCGGTCATAGTTTAAAATTCAGCAATGAAGTTTTAATAAATAAGAATTAATTTAAACAGAAATTTATTTATGAATTAATTATGCTGAAAAAAGAAATACAAATTGAGTATTTTAAAAACAAAAGTGATTCTTCTCTGAGACATTTCCGGAAATTTATTAAAACACAGGATGCTTCTGAACTTCATCAGATGAGAGTTGATCTGAAAAAAATCAAATCGTTATTAAATCTTTCTTCAGATTGTCAGAGATCAACCATTCATTCAGACCGGATTAAAAAAATTAACAAAGTGTTTAAAGCTGCAGGGAAGATCAGAAGTTTGCAGTTAAATTTAAAGATATTGGAGACAGATAGTTTGAATTATCCTGATCTGAGAAATGTGCAATTAAAAATTCTTAAAGACCATTACAGGGATTTTTATTGTAATAAAAAAGATTATCAGAAAATTCTCGACAATCGTAAGGAAAAGTTTGCGAAAAATTTCCGGGATATAGAGGATAAATGCCTGCTTAATTTTCTGGGAAAAAGTATCAGAAAATTAAACCTAATGTTCTCCCCTTATTCAGAGAGAAAAAATTTTCATAAATGCAGGAAGATAATTAAGGATCTGATTTATCTCAATGAGTTATTACCTACTGAAGTAAGAACTGACATTAGAATTAATCTAGCCTATTTGAAAGATCTTGAAGATTGTATAGGGAAATGGCATGACAATATATCAGGCATTAATTTTCTGCAAAGGGTAAGTTCAGATAAAGAGATTACAGAAAATTTAAAAATGAAGATTGAAAAATATTTTAAATTGATTCTTTTGTATTCAGAAAATTTTAAAGAAAAAGTGATTTTGAAAAATCAATTTTCAATATAGAGTATGTTAAAGTCCGTTATTAATTTGAAAGTATTATTCATAAAGATCATAAAATTCATAAATTTCATTCATAAAATATAACCTGTCCTGTATCTATATCATAAAGTCCGCCGATAATTTTTATTTCTCCTGATTGCTCCATATTCAAAAGAATATCACTCTGCTCTTTTATTTTTTGTACAGTTATAAAAACATTGTTTACTGTAACGTTATAAAGAAAGGATTGATTATTTCCGTTTCTGTCTGAAGTTGTTTCGGTTTCTTTTTCTATTGCAGGCTTAACTTTGTTTAGTAATTTAGTGATGTTTCCAATCTCAACGTTGTTGCAAGCTCCTTCGATAGCTCCGCATTTTGTATGACCGAGTACTACTATCAGCTTTGATCCGGCAAGTTTACAGGCAAATTCCATACTTCCGAGAATATCTTCATTCAGAATATTTCCTGCAATGCGAATGCTGAATATATCGCCAAGTCCCTGATCAAAGATAAGCTCTGCTGAAGTTCTTGAATCTATGCAGCTCAGAATAGCAGCGAAAGGAAATTGTCCGGATTTAGTTTCATTTACCTGCTGCAATAAGTTTCTGTGAGATTTAATATTATTTACAAATCTTTCATTTCCTTCTTTTAAAATTTCAAGAGCAAGTTCCGGAGTAAGAATTTCCTGCGTTTCTTTAGTATGTGTTCTCATTTATTAAAAGTTTCTGTTTTAAAAAAATTGAATTAATATGAAAATTGAATTAATATGAAAATTGACCTGAGAATATTCTTATATAAATAAAAATACTAATTATGAGATTAAATCAAGAGGGGATTAAGATGCTCTTTTATTTTGAAAATTTATAATGCAGAGCAAGTGAGCTATAGTATATGAATTCACATACCATTTTTAATTTAGAAATTTTATTTATTGAAGGATCGCAGAATTGAATAAATGAAAAATAAATCTGTGATTGAAATTCTGTAATAATAATATTAAAATGAATTATTCAGTTTTTCAAAAGCTTTCTTTAATTCGTCAGGACCTGCCTTTGTCATTGCCTCGCTGAATCCGAAAGTCAGCTCCGTTTTTCCCTGTTTTAACTGCTCAAATATCGATTCGATAAAATCACTTACCGGAGGAGCAAAGTCGTGTATCCCTTTTCCGCCAAGATCAGTATTCAACGCAGGAGGAATCATTTCTATAACTTCAATATTTTTAGATTTTAATAATTCCCGCAAAGAAAGTGTAAACGAATGAATGAAAAATTTTGTAGGTGAATAAACCGGAGTTTTAATCAAAGGAACAAAAGCCAGTCCTGAACTTACATTGATAATTGTATTCAGTGATTTCAACTTTAAGAAAAGTGAAGTTAAATGAAGTGGTGCTTCAAAGTTAACAGTGATCTCTTCTTTTGCCCGCAGAAAAAAATCATCATCTGTGACTGACATCCAGTTCTGAATTCCTGCATTATTTATCAGAACATTCAGGTCTTTATGGTTTTCAGATATCCATTTATAAAGTTCTTCTCTTTCAGATACTGAAGAAAGATCACATTTTCTGGTGATGACAGATGGAAATCTGTAAGATACTTCCTTTAAAACACTTTCTCTTCTTCCGCAAATTATTACAGTGTTGTTTTCATTTGTAAATCTTTCCGTAAGCCCCAGTCCTATTCCAGAAGCACCGCCTGTTATTAAAATTTTGTTATTTGAAATTTTCATTTGAAATTTATTAAGATTTTTGATTCTATTATGTAAGGAATTATCTTAATTCCGGAAAAATATCTTTGAGCGAACAAATTCTCCTATGCAAATATTAATAAAAATATAAATTTTTTCATACATCGCATAAATATTATTTAGTTATGAAATGTATAATGGATTCAAAATTCTATCCGGTTATTGACATTTTGGATAGATAAACAATTAATCTGAATATTCCATAGAGATAACCATTATCAGAGCGGAATTTCTACACCACTTTTTATTTTATTCTCAATAACTTCAACTACAGGTATAAGAGTTATCTTTGATTTAATCGAATTTGTTATCAGACAGGCAGCTTCAGATTTTATTAAAATCCGTTCTGCTTTTTCACGGTCTTTTTCATTTACAATCGTAACTGTCGGCTCAAGTATGACCTCTGTCATTTGAAATTTTCCGTCGACCTGATCCAGCTTACCTTTTGAATTGCAGCTAAAGCCTGTGAATTCCAGTTTTGAGTTTTCCGCAATTGCCAGAAATGTCGTCATCAGACAGCTGCTTACAGCAGCTGTAAATAAATGTTCCGGAGACCAGATCCCGGGAATACCTTTGGGAAATTCCGGAGGCGTCGCAACTTCTATACATCCGTCATTACTTCCATTTGAGATGTTTAATTCAGGTGAACACATTACACCTTTTCTTTCATGATTCCAGAGAACTTCGACATTATAATAATGCGCATCCATGATTATTTATATTTAATTATTGATTTTTTGATTTAATGATTGCCATCCTCCGCCATTATGAACATTGGAATAGCCGTTTACTTTTAATAAATTTTTAGCTTTTGCGCTTCTGACTCCGGATGCGCAACAGGTAATAATTGCTCTGTTCTTTTCTTTTAATATGTTCAAATTATTCTGAAGTGTGTCAAGTGGAATATTAATTGACCCATTAATATGACCTCCGGAAAATTCTCCTTTGTTACGGACATCCAGAATGACACCTCCTTCAATCAATAATTGTTTCAAATCAGTATCTTCAATACCAAGTATGCCTTTAATTGTATTAAACATGGTTTTATGATTTTGATTTATTTGTATTGATTCCAAGAATTGAATATAGCGGACAGGTACTTACTAAACTTGTAAGTGCAAACACAATTGCAAATATTAAAAGTATAATTCCTAAGGTGCCTGAAACTGTATTCGTAAAATATAGAACAGCAAATATTACAGCAATTATTAATCTGATGATTTTATCTGCAGAACCCAAATTCTTTTTCATAATGTTAATTTTATTTTTAAAAAAAGTTTTTATTTATACAAAAATACAATACTCATTTCAAATTGTCTGTGACATTTGTCATTTATTCAATTATTATTTTTCACCAAAAAGTTCTCTCTCTTTAATTCGTTTTCTCCATTTTACAAACTCAAACCAGATCACCGATAAGAATCCTGTAATAATGCTGAAAATTAACTGTGTAAAATTAAGATGTTCAAATTCAAAAAACTTTGCCAGAGGATCTGCATAAATCAACAGTGCTGAAATTAAAACCGTAATTCCAATTATCATCAGCACAAGATTATTTTTATATTTAAAAGTAGTAAATATTGAGTAATAAAAAGATCTGTTGACAAGTGTAAGAAATATATTTGCGGAAATGAGAACTGTGAAAACCATCGTTCTTGTTATTTCTTCATTGAAACCGCTGTATACAGCAAACTGGTATGCAGTAAGAGTTCCCATAGTAATGACCAGTCCCTGAATTATACTTACCGCCAGTTCCTTTAAATTAAAAAAGGTATTTGTAAAAGGTCTTGGCTTTTGAATCATAGAATTCCTTTCCATCGGTTCGTTTTCATAAATTATAGAGCATGTCGGACCCATTATAAGCTCGAGAAAAATAATGTGAACAGGTGAAAATATATTCGGAAAGATCCAGCCTAATGCAAGTGGAATAAACACAGTAAGAATAATCGGAATGTGTATTGAAATTATGTATCGTATTGCTTTCTTAAGATTTGTATAAATTCTTCTTCCCATTGCAACAGCATCGAGCATTTTCGAAAGATCATCTTCCATTAAGATAAGAGATGCTGCCTGTTTTGCAATCTCAGTTCCTTTTTTACCCATCGCAATTCCAATATGAGCGGATTTTAAGGCAGGTCCGTCATTTACTCCGTCACCTGTCATAGCGACAATTTCATTATTTGATTTTAATGCATTTATGATCTTAAGTTTTGCTTCGGGAAACATTCGGGTGAAAATTTGTTTTTCGCTGACAATTCTCTGAAGCTCCTTTTCATCATGCCTCATCAGCTCATCACCGGATATACTTTTTTCATATCCATTAAATCCTATCTGTCTGGCAATAGCATTTGTTGTAGCTGCATTGTCTCCAGTTACTATCTTAACTGTAATACCCGCTTTGTAAAAATCTTCAAGAACACTCCGGATATTTTTCTTTGGCGGATCATAGAAAGCTACAATACCTTTAAATCTGAACTTATATTCCTGCTGTGTTTTCGGAAAACTTTTTCCTTCAAAAAAGGAATCACATACCCCCAATAAACGATATCCGTCGTTTGCCAGATCATTAATGGCAATTTCAATCTGATGTTTTTCAGAATCGGACAGTCCGGATAACTCTGTCAATGCTTCCGGAGCTCCTTTTGCAGCGATGATCCTGTTACCGTCTTTATTCTCAAATATATGTGTCATCATCGGAGGCTTTCCTCCAATTGGATATTCATGAATTATTTTATATTCAGGTCTTTCATCTATAACAGTGAATTTCATGTAAGCATTATGAAGCTCGACTTCCATTGGATCAAACGGTATCGGCTCGCTTGCAAACATTGCAAGCCTTATAAGTTCCTTTGCATCATTATTTAATTTTTCATCGGCATTAAAAATTTTATCCGAAGAGAGAATAAATATTTTTGCAAGACTCATTTTATTTTCTGTTATAGTTCCGGTTTTATCAGTGCAGATCACAGTTGCGCTTCCCAGAGTTTCAACAGTTTTCATCTGTTTAACTATAATTCCCATTTTCATTAGACGCCATGCTCCAAGTGCCATGAATGCTGAAAAAGCAACCGGTATTTCTTCTGGAAGTATGCTCATAGCAAGTGTAAGCGCTCTCAATAAACTGTCAAGTACATCACCCGATCGGAAATAATTTATTCCCCATACAATAAGAAAAATCACAGTTCCGGCTGTAACCATCTTTTTTACAAAATTACTGATCTGAAGTTCAAGAGGTGTCTTTTCCTCTTTAATGCTTTCCAGACTTTTACCTATCCTGCCAAGTTTTGTCTCATTTCCGATTGCATTTACTTCCGCAATTGCCAGTCCGCTTGCAACTGTAGTACCCTGAAAGATCAGATTATTATCTTTTGATTTATCCTTATATACCGGCATGGATTCACCTGTCAGAATTGACTCGCTTACTGAAAAATCATTTGAATGAATTATTGCTCCGTCTGCTGCAATTAACGTACCTTCTTCCGCCATCAAGCAGTCTCCAATGACAAGTTCTTCGCTTTTAATTTCAATTGTTTTCCCGTTCCGGATTACTTTACAGTTAGGCTGAATAAAGTTCTTTAATTTTTCCAGAGCGTTCCTGCTTCTTGAATCCTGATAAATTGAGATTGCTGATACAAGAACAATTGCAGCTGCAAGAAATATTCCGTCACCGGTATTGCCTGAAATAAAATAAATTGCAGATGCGCACAAAAGCAGAATCACCATCGGCTCTTTTATTATACTCTTTCCCACTTCAAAAAATCTGTTTTCTTTTTTATAGTCTGCTTTGTTTGAACCGAATTTTTGCCTGGAGAGATTAACCTGTAAATCAGTTAATCCTGAGATATTAAAATTGTTTTCAGACATGTTCTGATAATTGAAATGTTTATACTTAAGGTGGTAATTTTCATTTTAAGTCTTATATACTACATGCAAAATTAATCAGAATGTGCTGTAATAAGTATGATATATATCAGTTTTACTTTACTTTAAAATACTGATATAAATGGAAAGGGATCTGTTTCTGAAAACAGAAATAATTTATAAATATGGTTTATAGAAGGGCATCGTTTGCATTATAAGTTCCATTGTTCATTTTAAAATTTATTAACTGAAAACATAATTATAAAAATTAAAATGAATTTAAAGTCCGAGTTTATCCATCTCATCTTTTTCATATTCACCGTCTTCCGCCGGATATCTTAAAACACTTTCAAATTTACCTGATTGTTTTGCCAGTGCCCAGATCAGACTTTCACCTGCAGGGATATTGTCAGGAAATGAATTATAAATATCATCTGAATAAGCTTCTTCTGCGTTCATGATTTCCCAGCCATTGTCTTTAAAAAACTGAATAAGATCATCTAAAAACAATGCTGCTGCCAGGTTATGATGAAGTAATATAACATGACTGATCTTTCTTCCGGTTAGCTGGTAAGCAAGCGAATCATAAAACAATGCTCTGCTGTATAAGTGTTTAATATAAAAATCCCTGAAAGCTGAAACATCCGCTGAAGTATCTGACTGTAGTCTTTTCAATAATCTGCCGTTTACATACCAGTCTGAAGCGTCTATAGTTACATGACCGTTCCTGTAACCATTTGCATCCATGAAACTCCGGAATCCTTCAATTTTTTCTTTTGTATTGCCTTCTTTTAAATATGGAAATCTAAAATATTTATAATAATTGGAATAAATATTTATGATAGAATCATTTTTTATCAATTCCGATTCAAAATCCTCCAATGTGATTTTTTTACTGTTGAAATTTGAATGTGAATAAGTGTGATTTGCAATTTTGTGTCCGACATCATTCCAGGAAGATAAAATATATTTACCTCTTTCGGATTCCTTATTTTTCCCCATGGAAAATAAAATTGAACTCAGTTCAAACTTCTGAAGATTATCAAGAAGCATCTGATTCCATTCTTCAAGTTTATATCCCGGCATATCATCGACAGAGCCGTCATCAAATGTAAATGAAATCTTCGGCTTATCAGTATTTAAACTCTGAGCATTTACGTGACATTTATTAAGATTGCAAAATAATTCAATTAGAATTATCAGGATGAATATGATGGGATTTATTTTCAATGCTTAATTATGTTATAATTTTTTATGCATGACCTTGTTATCATGGCTGCTGAATTCCATTTGAAAATCAAAATTTCCTATCCATTTAAAACCCTGTCTTTCATAAAATGAAACCGCTCTTTCATTAGTTGACAGAACAGACAGCCAAATCTCATTTACTTCTTTAGTGATAATTATTTCTTCAACTTTTTTCAATAAATTGTATCCGATACCTTTCCCGCAAAATCTTTCCAGCACATAAAGTTTATTCAGCTCCGGCGCAATTATATTATCAACCGGACATATTTTATTGAACTCCATTTCTGCAACTCCGACTATATTATCTTTATAAGTTGCAATAATAATATTTTCAGAATTATCCATTATTAATTTCTCTGTATTTTTAACTGAAAATTCTTTGAAGATAAAATTCGCCGATTCTGAATTCACACCTTCTGTTCCGTATGTGTCTATAAATACATGACCTAATAAAACAGATAATTGTAACGCGTCGGAAATTTCAGCTTCCCTGTATATAATCCGTTCTTCAATTTTAATTTCCATTAATAAAATTAATGATTATGTATTCTGATTATTTTATTATTGCTTAACTGCTGTAAGAACTGTCTATTTCTCTTTTATAAAGTTCGACTGCTATTTTTTGTTTTAACTTAAGGTCATCCAGTCCTTTAATTTCCATAAGTGTTTCAATTTCCTTTACAATGTTTCCGGGAAATTCATCATACAAATATCTTAATTCAAAATTATAATGCATCGGATTAAATTTGATCCTTAACAATCTTATTAATGGTTTTAATGTCAGGTCAAAATAATAAGCCAGCGCATCGATATAATGCCCTCTCATAATTTCCTTTTCTGTCTGATACTGAAAAAATTCAAATACAGCTTTAGATCTTTTCCCGAATGTTTTGATTTTATCCTGATATTCATTCAAATTAAATTTCTGTTTCTTTATGTAATCGTATTTGTCATAATGAATAACTAGATCCCCATGGATCTGAAGTTCGAGTTCTTTTGCAGGGTTAGATCTTTCAACAATAAAAAGATCAATTACCCAGAACTTAGAAATATTATTCAGTTTGTAAAATTTATGGTAAAAATCTTTTTTTTCTGAAACTGTATAGACAGATTCTATTCCGGTAAGTTCAGTAAGGAAATTTTCAAAATTCTTAACGGTTCCTTCGGCTGATCCATCTTCAGTATCAGCCATCAGATCAATGTCTGAAAGTTCATCATATCTGTTAAATGCTTTTGCGCCGCCTTCAGCGAGAATATTTATCTGAGGGTATGAAAGCAGTTCCTTTATTATTTTTGAAAGTATTTCTTCTCTGTGCATTTTAAAATTATTTTTTTAAATGTGGTTTAATTTTTTATAAATTTTTCTACACCGTCTCCAATCTTTTTAAGTGCTATTGTATTTTCCTGTAAAATCTGATAAGCTGATTCATTGATCTTGTCAATACTTACTTCTTTCCATTTATTAATATCAATTTCATTTGCAGAGCCAAAAAGTTTTTCAGATAAATCCCGGATAACACAATAATTTGCAACCGAATGTCCATTATCACTGTCGTAATTAGAGTTAGATATAAAAAATGCAATTACATTGTAGAGATTATTTTTAAGTAAACTCAGTTCGGTAAGTTTTGCTCTGTATTCCAGGTCTGTACTTTTTAATTTTGGGAATAATTTATAATCTGCAAAGTGTCTGCTCTCATGGGCAAGATAACTTATTTTAAAATTTTCACTTTCCGTATCATAGGCTTTTTTTACGCAGAAAAGAGATTCCTTAGTTGCCCAGCCACCCGGATACAATTTACCGAGGGTTGCATATTCTTCCCAGCCTAAAGTAATAAAATCATCCATGAAAACTACTTTAACATTTGTTTCTTCTTCATGCATTTTAAAGGAATAATTTTTTTCTTCTTCTGTCTTCCAGACAAGAAGATCAAAATATTTCCCAGTCTTTCCGAATCCGGTTGTATAAAAACCAAGTGAAGTAATATAATCTTTCAGATAAATATCCAATTTTTCTTTATCCGGCTCGATATGTTCAGCAGGCGGAAAATTTATTTTCAAAAAATCCGAAACATCATTCATTAATGACTGTTCATAATTCCCAGAAATGTCAAGAACAGATTCTCTCCAGTATCTGACATATAATTTCAATAGATCAGAAAGAGGCGGTGTCTCATTATTTCTGTAATTGCTGCTGTCTGTGGAAAACTTAAACCGGTTTTCAAATTCTGTTTTGAACGTCAATTCTTTTTCTGATAATGAAACGTGATCGTAACTTTCCAGCAGATCAAGTGCCGGCCGGATATTTCCGTCAATACAGTATGCAAAGAACTTTTGAAATTCAAATTTCAAATTCAGTTAATTAATTTTATAAGTTTAATTGAAGGATAATTTAATATTATGAAGATTATCTTACAAGTAATTTAAAGGTGTGAAAAACTGGTAACGAAGTATATATTTTCTTACCTATTATGACAGAGGGAAGTACTGATATTTTTTACTCAGAGTTCAGGTAAAGCAAATTTTTTTTTATTCAGACTTTTGAACTATATTCTGACTGAAAGCTGCAAATGACCATCAAGACCATTAACGACAATTTTCCTCAGTGATGAGATCCTGACTCCTTTTGCATTGTTTTCAATTTTAGAGATACAGGCTCTGCTTGTTCCACATTTTTCGGCAAGCTGTTTTTGAGTAAGTCCTTTGTTAACTCTGGCATTATGAATTAACAATCCGAGTTTATATTCTGCGTAACTGACTTCAGGTTTACTATTCCTACGATCTGTTTTTCTAACGGAGTGTTTCTTTTTCAAAAATTCTGGTGATGTATTCATCTTCTTGTTCATTTTTAATATTCCCTTCAGTGATTTTGATTCCTGATTCTTTACAAAAATAGATCAAGTTATCTGAAAGTGTAATTCAAAATTTTCTGACCAAAGATTAACTAATTGCTTTTTATCATAACCAGAATCATTTTAAATGCAGTCACTGATTTTACTTCATGCGGCTTATTCGCCGGCAGAATTATCAATTCGCCTTTGCTGAGTATTTGTTCAATTCCCATTACAGTGAATTTTGCTTCACCATCAACAATACTGACAAGAGCATCAAAAGGCGCAGTGTGTTCGCTCAGACCCTGACCTTTGTCAAATGCAAACAGCGTAACAGTACCTGATTTTTTGCTGATAATTGTTTTACTAACTACTGAATCTTTCTGATAATCAATTACGCTGTCAGGATTTAACTTCTGAACAAGAATCTTTTCTTCATCTTTTTTTAGATTTTCATCTGTCATAATTATTTATTTAATTTTTACTCATTATTTAAAGAAAATATGTACAAGCTATATTAAAATTACTATTAAGAAAGTGGAATTATTGTTCTTATAATTATTTTGTAGTAAATAGTTCTAGCATATTAAATGTTAAATTTGAATATAGATTTGGATTTGAAATTCATCGCATAAATCAACAGGGCTTCACCTGTGTTAACATATCCCCCACTTCGTGCTTTAAAAAATATAGCGGCTGATGCATTTTCATGGATTTGACAGTTTTTTTAAAAGAAAAATTATCCGGATTTTAAAGCTAACAAACTTTTGAAATTTATTGAAGATTACATAACTAATTTATTTTCCTTCCGTATGAAAATTAAATAACATCCTGAAATATTTAACCTATTTAAAAACCGTAATACAGAATTTTTTTTAAACATTAATTTTTAAAAATCCAAAGGAGAAAAAATGAAAAACAAATCAAAATTGCAGCTTGTATTTACTTTACTTGTAATGCTGTTTTTTACAGCAGGGAGCTTTGCTAAAAACATCCCGGTAATAGCAAGTCCGGATTATTCCGGAACATGGGACTTTTATTTCTATGACACTTCAGATAAAGTTGTAGGAGCAAAAACGCTTTTAGTAAAAGATGATGGTACGATTTCTGCAATTACAAATGTGTACATTGATAACTTTGTCTATGACACAAGAATTTCCGCAATTGTTTCGGCTAACGGTAAAGTCAGTGAAGGCGAAATGATCTATCTTACCAAGCAGGAAAATGTCGGTTCATTTACCGGAAGTTTTTCAGATGCCGGAGGCAGCGGCACATGGAAAAATTATATGGGAAAGAGCGGCACGTGGAAGGCGACAAGATCAGATAAGAAAATCAAGGAATGATCAGAATCAGTTTGATAAAAAATATTTTGTAACCGGTGTAATGATTTATTTCGTTACTCCGGTTTTCTTATATTCCCAAGAGTACCCACTAATATCTTATCAATCACCATTAAAAATCTGTTTAAAATTTAAGAGTATTTCTTTTAATTCCATCCGGCTTTTTATGGCTTTTAAAATGTATGCAATTAATTTTCAAAATCCATAAAACTTATAATTGATCTCTCTGTTAATTTTCTGAGCAACCATTCTGAAAATATTCAGTGAACTGAATTCATCATTTGCAAATTCACTTGCTAACAATTCATTCCTTTTAGTGGTTTTATTATTAATTATAAATAATTCCTTCATTAGCTCGTTTTCAGGAACAATTTCTAATATCTTCACATTTACCGAATCTGTATTCTCCCATAAATTATACCACCATTCAAGACTTTGCACAAAATTAAATTTATTTTCATTTGAATTTTCCTTCTCAACATTTTTACTATAGTTACTGCAAAGATCTACAATTCCCATTTGTCCGCCCGGTTTCAGGAATTTTGAAATGTAATTTGAATAGCTGAAATCTGTTCTGAAATTCATATATGAATCGACACTTAAAATTAAATCAAAATATTCGACAGGGAATGGAAGTTGTCTTTCATTCACTCGCATTGGAAAAACAGAATCCTCACAGCCCATTTCTTTGATCCTTTTAAAGTTGGAAGATGCACTGATCTTTGAATTAATTGTCCAGACTTTAACATCAAATTCCTTTGCCAGATAAATTGCGCTTACCGCTTTTTCACTTCCGATATCCAGAACTTTCATACCCGGTTTTAAATCAATAATTTCGATTAAACTTTCAAGGTTATGAAGCTCATTTTCTCTCAAGAAATTTTTTTTTATCCAGTTTTTGCAGTATTTTGCGCTCAGAGGTTTAAATTTAGATAAAAGTTCTTTGGCCATATATTTTAAGGTTTATATTTCATGTTAAGATTTTATTTAAACCGAAATTTATTTTGCAAATCCTGATATTTCGAAGATGCATACATTAAAGATTTATTGATCAGAAATCACGTGGCTACGATTATAGAAGTGATCAGATTTATTTATATTTTTCACTTAATTTTCAATTATTTTTTAATAAGATCTCTTTTAATTTAACCGGTTCTATTAAAAGAAATTCTTTTATTACCGGATCATCACTTTTATAAATAATTTTACGCTCCTTTTTAGATGGAACTCCCAAAATTAAGAATTCCGAATCGATTTCTTCCAGAGTTTTAATATATCCATTTGCATCCATTTTATATCACCTCCCAATTTAAAATTTTATTTATAAAAATATTTTCACATACTGTGCCATGATTAATTATTGTTTACACTATAATAAATAATCTTTTTAATTATTTTCGCTGTCATTTTTGACATGAAATGTCAGACAATTTTGAGAAAATGAACAGAAGCCAAAAGAGAAATTTTATAATAAGTGAACAGTATAGTTAAAAAGGTGAGTTATGTAAAAATTATCTTAATTCAGAAAAAGAATTGAATTGTAATGAAGGTAAGTTTAATCTAAGATTTTTGATCTTTCTCAGGAGAGTTTATTTCATCAAAAATCCGGCTTCGTTCTCGGAGGATTTGATTTCAAAAGATTGATTTTTCGAATAATTAAGCAAAGGTGAAACGAATAATCTCATTATCACCAGATATCCGTATTTTTTCATAACAATATATTAAATTTTTCTTAAAGGTAATTTAATTTCAATTCGGGTGCCTTTTCCCAAAGTACTTTCAATCTTAAACTCTCCATGATGCAGTTTTATAGTCTGGTATGCCAGTCCCATTCCCAGTCCGACACCTTCATTTTTAGTGGTAAAAAATGGTTCCAGAATTTTGTCAATGTTTTCGGGAGGAATTCCAATACCGGTATCTTTAAAATCAATAATTACATCATTATTCTGTTTATCAAAAACTGCTTTAATGGTAAGTGTTCCTCCGTTACACATTGCGTCAATTGAATTTGAAACAAAATTCATAAATGAACTTTCAAGTCTGAGTTCGTCAAGATACAGCAAAGGCAGATCAGATGGAATTTCTTTTATAACTGCGATATTGTATTCCCTGCACCTGGCTTCGACACTCGCCAGAACGTTGTCAAGTATTTCATTTAAGTTCTTATATACAAAATCCAGATCTTCAGGTGAAGCATAGCTGAGAAGATTTTTTATGATCTTATTTGCAATCTCAACATTTGAAACTATATAATTCAATCTTCGGGTGTTTTTTTCGTCCAGCTTTGCTTTAGTAACAAGCTGCGCCAGACTGCTTATATTGGCAAGTGGGTTTCTTATCTCATGCGCAACTCCCGATGAAAATCTTCCAAGTGCGGCAAGTTTTTCGTTAAAGATCAGTTCCTTCTGGGTCTCCACCAGTTTTAAATTTGTTTTGAGCAGTTCTTCTTCCACCTGTCTTATTTCAGTCACATCATGTCCTGTTCCGAACATACCTGTCACATTTCCTTCTTCATCATAAAAGATCTCGCCCTGCGCATTTAATATTTTAATTTCACCGGAAGGAGTAATTATCCTGTGAAAATAATTGAAAGATCCATTTTTTTCTAAAGCTTCTTTTACAATGGTTTTACAATATTCAACATCTTCCGGGTGTATCAAGCTTAAATACTTTTCATAAGTGATGTTATTTTCTTCTTTTTTTAATCCATAAATCTGATACATCTCATCAGACCAGGTAATGATATCTTTTTCATAATCCCATGTCCAGTTTCCAAGCTTGGCAATATGCTGAGCATCCATTAAAGTCTTCTCACTCAATTTTATTTTATCAATAGCTTCGATCTTTTCATTGTGTCTTCCAAGTTCCAGTCCGATATTGTATATACATTCAAGTAATTCCTGATCCGGCTTTTCCCATTCTTTCTTAAAAAATTCCAGGATCCCTATGGTTCTGTCAGATATTTTTACCGGGACCCAGACTCCGGTTTTAAGATCCAGTTTTTTTGCCACAGGAGATCTTATAAAATGGATCTCATCAGTCTCAGTTTTAAGGTCAAGCCATGAAGCGCTGCCTTTCTCCAGTGTATTACCAGGAATATCAGCGGCTTTCAAAAGACCGGGCTGATCTGAAATTTCTTTGAAAGGATAATAACATTCATCCATATTTACATTCCATATCCCTGAAGAAACCAGATCTTCGTTTTTTAAAATAAAGTAATGACCTATTTCCCAGT
Organism: Bacteroidota bacterium; assembly: GCA_036782915.1. Lineage (GTDB taxonomy): Bacteria > Bacteroidota > Ignavibacteria > Tepidaquicellales > Tepidaquicellaceae > JAEUSI01. Next base: position 16,581 of record DAIPYE010000025.1, read on the forward strand.
TTGTATATTCGCATACTTTGTTTATTGAAAAAAGAATTGCTTCATTTAAATCGAAACTCTGATTTGTAAATCGTATTACACTGTTAAGTAATGTAAGAAGGTTATTTCTTTTATTCATTGTTTCCTCTGCATTTTTAATATCACTAATGTCCTGACAAATTCCAACCAGGGCTTCTCCTTGTCCTGATTCATTCCTTACACTGGAAAGTGACAGATATGTATAAAACCCTGTACCGTCTTTCCTGTATGTTGTTAATTCACCTTTCCATCCATTAAGCATTCCGTTTGTTAAAATATCTTTTTTTAAATTTGGAGTAACATTTTTATCAGATAGTACCGGAATCTCCTTTCCGGATATTTCTTCAAAAAAATATCCGTAAACAGATTCATAAGACTCATTGACAAAGATAGTATTGCAATCAAGGTCTGTAATAAATACACAGTCTTTAATACTTTTTATTGCATGAGCGAAAAGTTTAATTCTGTTTTGAATTATTTCTTTTTCTTTGTTTTCCCGGATAATTTCCGTCAGAGCATTAGCAAGTTCCTGTGTTCTTAAATTTACCTTTTCCTCGAGGTTATTATATGAAATTCTCAGATTTTCCTCAGCTCTTTTCCTTTCCATGAAATTCCCGATCTGTCTTCCTGCTGATTCAAGAACATCTATCAGTTCCTGTTGTTCATTAATGTTCTTTTTACTGAAGCATTCCATTATTGCAATAATACTGTTTCCGTTGGATATTGGAATACCCATGCCTGAATTCCATCCCATTAAAGATGCCAATTCCTTTCTGATAAACCATTTATCATTTCCAATGTTATTAGTCCAGACAGTTTTCTTTTCGTTTAAAACTCTTCCAGGAAGACCCTGATCTTTACTGAATTTAATAGTATCCTTATATGTATTTGTGTAATAATCAGAATCTGCTTCATTATCACTCCAGATATAATCAGGCATCAGGTATTCTTTATTCTCATCAATTAACCAGAAGAAACCAAAATTCCAGTTTATACCATTGCAGATATTTTTAAGGATTATTTTTGAAGCTTCTTCTAAAGAAGCTGATTCTGCAAGGGTTTTTGAAATATCATACTGAATTTTCAGATATCTTTCATTTTTCTTTCTTTCATTAATTTCAATACAGGACCCGGTATATCCGGCAAATTCAATTCCTTCGTATCTCGGAATACCGTTTGCAAGCAGCCATAAATATTCACCTTCACTATTCTTTAATCTGTATTCCATTTCAAAAGATACTCTTCTGTCAAAGGAAGAATTATAAACCTCAATGCAGTTTTTTAAATCATCAGGATGTACTTCATCCATCCATCCATTTCCAAGTTCTTCTTCCATACTTCTTCCAGTGAAAGTAAGCCACTTTTTGTTAAAATAAGTATAAAGTTTATCCTTACCGGAGATCCATATCAGCACAGGCGCGGAATCTGCCATAACTCTGAATCTCTGTTCACTTTCAATAAGGTTTTCGTTTTTCACTTTAAGTTCAAGGGTCCTTTCTTCCACAATATCTTCAAGCTCTTCATAAGATTTTATAAGAAGATTTTCAGCAATGCTCTTATTTTTTATCAGTTTTCCTGAAATGTATAATGAAAGTCCGATCACAATAAATGAAAATAATCCGGTAACTATAATGAAGATCTGAATTGTAGAATTTGTTCTGTCGGCTCTGCTGCTTCGCCTGTTCAAGCGTGTGATCTCGGTTGCAATAAAGCTTTCTGTGATCTCACTTATTTCCCGGATATTTTTTTGAACTATATTTGTAATATCCTTTTGGTATTGAGAATACTCCTTTTCATTTCCGGATAAAGCTGAGTCTCTGTTAACCGGATAAAGAGAAGAAATGATCTTTCGGGAAATCGAATCCATCTGAATTATCCTGGCTTCCTGTTCAATATTATCTGATACCATTTTCTTTAGTGTATCGATCTCATTTTTTAAATCCGTGTATAAAGAATCGAACGCAGCAATATAAAGCTGTTCGCCTGTAATTGCATACCCCCGTCTGTGAAAAGGGATCTGAATTAATTTATAATTGATAAGTTCGATTTTTTTAAGAACATCATTCGATTGTTTTATCTTAACGATATCTGATTTATATTTTTCGATATTCTGATAAGTGATAAGACTCAAAATGAAAACAATGAGTAAGAAAATTAAAAAGGAAACAGGAATGAATTTTTCAAGGGGCAGCTTTTTCTCTAAGCGCTCAAGCTTTTGCGAAAGTTTTCTTTTTATGAAAGAGTTCATTGCAGCATGTTTTAATGAATTTTAATTTCAACTGAGTCAGAATCTCAGGAATTGTTGTAATTGTAAGGGAACATAATGCCCGGAATAATACTGGAATCAAATTTAAACGCAATGAATTAAATCTATTGTAGAGAAAAATACATTTAAAAATTTGAATTTACAATATTTTATTTGGAATTTTATAATTAGTTGTGTATACCTGAAACTTACTGTTATGTTGATATTGCCAAATCAGTATATTTAACCGTCAGTTTGGTAATTTTTAATAAAACGATTATTTAAAAAAATTAAAGATCCATTATTTTTTAAAACGAAATTGAAGATCGCTGAGATTAATGTACGAGTAATATTTCAACTATTGATAACTGACATCCATTGTCAAATTATGTCATCATATATCAGGTTTTCACCAAAAATCCAATCAGATTTAAACAGAAAGATTACATTATATATGGCACCAAAAATGAAATTTTTCTTTTTTAATTTATAAAAAATAAAGTCTAAAATATGCAAAAAGGAAATCAAAAAAGAAAAGTAAGGCCTTCTGTATTGCAAAAATCTCAACCCGGTCTGGAATATAAAATGAAACCTAAACCGGATTTTGAGAGAAGTAAGCTTTCATATAAATTGTTAAATAAAACTGCAATTATTACCGGCGGAGACAGTGGAATTGGAAGAGCAGTTGCAATAGCATTTGCGAAGGAAGGATGTGATGTAGCTGTAATTTATTTAAATGAACATAAAGATGCAGAAAGAACAAGATTTGAAATTGAAAGTTATGGAAGGCAGTGTCTATTAATTCCGGGTGATATAAGAAATGAAAAATTCTGCAAAGAAAGTGTTAAAAAAGTTTACAACAAATTCAAAAGACTGGACATACTTATAAACAACGCTGCAGTTCAATTTCCCCTTAAATCTCTTGATCAGATTTCGGCCAAACAGCTTTACAAAACCTTTGAGACAAACATTTTCTCATATTTTTATTTTTCAATTGCTTCCCTGAAATATTTAAAAAAAGGATCGGTAATAATCAATACAACCTCTGTAACAGCATACAGAGGCAGTCCGGAACTTATAGATTATTCATCCACAAAGGGAGCTATAGTTTCATTTACAAGGTCTTTATCTGCAGCTTTAATAAAAAAGGGGATAAGAGTAAATGCTGTAGCTCCCGGTCCTGTCTGGACGCCTTTGATACCTTCAACTTTTGATTCAAAAAAAGTAGCTACATTCGGCTCTGATGTACCGATAGGAAGAGCGGCTCAGCCGGAAGAAATTGCACCGTGTTATATATTTCTTGCTTCAAAAGATTCTGATTACATATCCGGACAGGTACTACATCCGAATGGAGGGGAAATTGTTAACGGTTAATTAATTAAAAAAATTTGATCAATAATAAAAAACAAATAATATGAAAGCAATATGGAAAGGCTCAATAGGTTTCGGTTTAGTAAACATTCCGGTTAAATTATACAGCGCAACACAGCAAAGTAATCTGGACTTTGACATGGTGGAAGCAAAAAATATGGGAAAGATCCATTTTAAAAGAGTAAACGAGGAAACCGGAAAAGAAGTGAAATGGGAGGATATCGGCAAAGCATATAAATTAAATGACAAATATATATTACTTGATGATGAGGATTTTGAAAACGCTGCGCCTGAGAAAAGTAAGGTAATTGAAATAAATCATTTTGTGAAAGAATCTGAAATTGATACTATTTATTATGAGAATTCATACTTTGTAGAACCTGAAAAGTCAGGTACAAGGGCATACGCTCTTTTAAGAGCCGCTCTAACCGAATCAGGAAAAGTGGGTATATCCCAGTTTGTTTTTAGAACTGCTGAAGTACTGAGTGTACTAAAACCTCTGGATAATATTCTGGTCCTGAGTAAGATAAGATTTGCCGAAGAGATCAGGGATCCCGGTGAATTTAATTTACCTGCGGAAAAAGGTGTTAAACCCGCGGAATTAAAAATGGCATTGTCGCTGATAAACCAATACAGCGGAAAATTTAATATAAAAAAATTTAAAGATGAGTATTCTTCAAAACTTTTAAAATTAATTAAAGCAAAATCCAAAGGAAAAAATTCAACTCAGGTAATCAGAGAGATCACTAAATCAGATACCAGGGATCTGATGGAACAGCTGAAAGCAAGTTTAAAGAAAGCATCATGACAGATTTAATATCAGATTTTCTAATTGAAATTTTAAAAATAAAATAAAGTGACACTCTCATTATACAAACAGAAAAGAAATTTCAAAAATACACCGGAGCCATCGGAGACTTCATCTTTAAAAACCGGTAAACTTAAATTTGTCATACAAAAACATGATGCCTCACATCTGCATTATGACCTCAGACTCGAGCTTGACGGAGTTCTCAAAAGCTGGGCAGTTCCAAAAGGTCCTTCCATGGATCCCTCAGATAAGCGTTTAGCAGTGCAGGTGGAAGATCATCCTCTTGATTATGGAAATTTTTCGGGAATTATTCCTGAAGGAAATTACGGAGCGGGAGTTGTTGAGATCTGGGATAAAGGCACCTACCTGCCTGTAAATCCCTCTAAAATAAATGATGTGAAATTATTGAGAACGATGTTAAAGAAAGGTGATATTAAATTTATTCTGAACGGTCATTACCTAAAAGGAGAATTTGCGCTGGTAAGAATGAATGACGGAAAGGAGAAGAACTGGCTTCTGATTAAAAAGAAGGATGAATTTGCAGAAGAAAACTTTAATGCAGGAGATCTGAGTCCTGTTAGACTTTACAAAAAAAAATCAGATAATAAGAAATCATCAAAAGCTTCCGGAATTAATAATACAGACCTTAAGAAAATTAACAAAAAGTCAGATATTGAAAAAGAATGGAAGGAAATAAGAAAACCAATGCTGGCTAAGCTTTCAGAAAAGGTTGTAGATGATCCTGATTGGCTTTATGAAATTAAATATGACGGATACCGGGCGGTATCAAAAATTAACAATGGCAAAGCTGAAATGATCTCAAGGAACGGAGTTAGTTATAATAAACTATTTACTTCTCTTATAAATGAACTTGAAAATGTAACCGATGAAGTAGTGCTTGACGGAGAAGTAATAATTGAAAACAAAAAAGGTATTCCGGATTTTCAACTTTTGCAGAATTATATACGGACAAAAAAAGGAAAGCTGAAATACTATGTTTTTGATATATTATTTCTTAACGGACATAAACTTACCGGTTTTAAACTTTTAAACCGTAAAGAATTACTTGTAGATTTTTTTGATAAATATAAATTCAAAGATATATTATTGTCGGAAATAACAAAGGGAAATGGAAGCAGAATGTTTAAATCAGCAACAAAAAAAGGATATGAAGGCATAATCGCAAAAGATATGAAAGGACTTTATTATCCCGGGAAAAGAACAGAAAGCTGGCAGAAAGTAAAGACATTGATGCAGCAGGAAGCAATTATAGCCGGATATTCTTTGCCACTTAAAAGCAGAAAATATTTCGGCTCTCTGATTCTTGGTATATATGAAAATAAAGATCTGAAATATATAGGTAACTGCGGTACGGGTTTTACGGATGAATCCCTAAAAGAACTTTATGAAAAACTAAAACCCATAGAATCATCTGAAATGCCGTTTAAAATAAAACCTGTCATTAGAGGAAATAAAGGAAAATCCGTTTGGGTTAAACCAATACTTGTTTGCGATGTAAAATTCTCTGAATGGACAAATGACGGGCATATGCGTCATCCTGTATTCAATGGTATAAGAAATGACAAATCAGCAGGTAAAGTAATGAAAGAATCTAAAAATAAAAATATGTCTGAAAACCAAACTGACTCAATAAAAGAAGATTATCTGACTCTGAATAAGAAGAAAGTAAAAGCAACTAATCTTACAAAACTTTACTGGAAGAAAGAAAAAATTTCAAAAGGTGATCTGATAAATTATTATATAAATGTGAGTAAATTTATTTTACCTTATCTGAAGAACAGACCCGAATCTCTAAACAGGCATCCTAACGGAATTGAAGCTGCCGGATTTTATCAGAAAGATATGAATATTCCGGGAATGCCCGAATGGCTTAAAAAAGCAAAAATTTATTCCAAATCAAATAAGGAGTATATTGATTATCTGATCTGCAATGACACAGCGACTTTGGTTTATATGGTAAATCTCGGCTGCATTGAGATCAATCCCTGGAATTCAGTTTATTCCAGTCCGGATAATCCTGATTACCTTATACTCGATCTCGATCCCGGCAAGATCGGTTTTAAGGAAGTGATCAAAACAGCATTAGCAGTAAAAGAACTTTGTGATGAGTTAGAATTGAAATGTTACTGTAAGACTTCCGGAGCAACCGGATTGCATATTTATCTGCCTTTGAATGCAAAATATGACTACAACCAAGTAAAGACTTTTGCTCAGATACTGGCGGAAGTAGTGCATTCCCGCCTGCCCGATATAACAAGTATTGAACGTTCCGTAAGTAAAAGAAAAGATAAAATATATATTGACTTTTTACAGAACAGCAAAGGTCAAACTATCGCCGCTCCATACAGCGTAAGACCCCGTCCTGAAGCAACAGTCTCAACACCATTAAACTGGAAGGAAGTAAAAGAGGGTCTTTCTCCTGCGGATTTTAATATTTTTAACATAATGAATAGATTAAAGAAAACCGGTGATATCTGGAAAGGTGTGCTGGGGAAAGGAATTCCAATGTTAAATTCTTTAAAAAAACTGGAAAAGCTTCGTTAATTGCTATATAAAAATTTCCAGAAAATATTATTTGCCGCCAGTTCATTGTAAATTAATTTGACATAAATTGTCAGACATGTCATTTCAAAACCATTTTTTGAAACTATGGATAAAAATATGACCAAATCGGAAGTATTTCTATGGCACAGCAATGGAACATATGTTACAAAATTAAAGATTTACAGCTGAAAGTTTTATAGATATAATGTTCAGAAAATTGTATAAATAATATCAG
>DAIPYE010000026.1:0-2835 GCA_036782915.1 Bacteroidota bacterium
GCAAATGACAGATACTGGGATGAGTCACATAGGATTCAGGTGTATTGTGAGGAATGTTAAATAATTTTTATACAACAAACGGCACATCGTCTTTACTGTCAATGATCGAATCTTCAAGAGTTTCTTTTCTGAAGATAAATTTTAACACTGCAAGTCCAGCAGCAAATCCCAAAGCAATTGAAATTGTTATAACTAAAACAATTGCAGCGTTTGCGCTCAGATCAATTGCAGCTTTGTTCAGTTCAGTTCCGCTCAATAGTGATACCTTTCGGAGATCATTTAATAAACCGAACATTGAAACAGAAGCCCACAATGGAAGCACGGCGCAGATCATAACTACAGGCGGGACTCTCTGACTTCTTATAAAAATTCCGGCAGAGATCACTATCATAAATGCAGCAAAAAGGGTAGACCAGTTTGTGCTCAATCCAGCATTTTCAAGACTGTCGCGTGTCAGAACTGCGACGACACCGCTTATAAATGTCGGTATAATATATTTGAAAGGTGTAGAGTTTCGTACACTCATTGCAGTTGCAAATAAAGCTGACCAAAGTCCGTCTAAAAGAATATCCTGCAGATTCATTTCACTCCTTAAATTAATTGTAACATTAACTGTAATTTAAAAAAAATTAAAAATTAGTAAAAGTAAAAGCTATCATAATTACGACAGCCAGTATAAGCAGCAGATACAAGGCATTCACTATCCTTTGCATACCTATAAAAATATAATTTAAACTTATAAGATCTATGAACCCGTTGATCATTCTGAGACCGGGAACAAGATAAATAACAGAAGCTATCAGGGTTGTGATCTCGACAGTTCCATAGCCATTGTGCAGCACTAAACTTGCAATACCTGCTGAAACAATTCCTGAAATAAACATTATACGGTTACCCGGTACAGCCATTGACTGAAGTTTGTAACGAACAGTTTCTCCGATCATGGCAGCGGCAAGTACTATCATAATTGTTTCAAAAGTGCCGTGATGAAATTTAAGATAAAAAGCAGCAGCTAATCCGTCGAGTAAAATATAAACCCATCTTTTATGAATAAGCGGCAGAGCTATGATCTTTTTTAATTCGGAATTCACATCAGATATTTCAACTTTCCCGTTTTTCACATCTTCCGTTAATTCCATTGTTTTGTACAAGCCGTTAAGTGATGTACCTATTGATAACACAGGCTTCATTATTAACTCTGAATTCCCGTTCAGTTTATAACTTACCATCACACTGTCAAGTCGCCAGATAATATTTACCTTTTTAATGTCTGTCCTGTTGATAATATTTTTGAAGGCTTTATCCGCCATAGCAGTAACTCCGTTAAAGTGTATTACTACCAGAGCTGCATTAAGAGCAGAATCAATTAAGCCTTTTACAAATTCGGGATTTGTATCTTCAGAAGTACTCATACATGAAAATTATTTTTAAATAAAAATTGATTTTTACAGGTGATACAAACATACAGAATATTTTTTTAACTAAATAATCTTTTTTTAAAACATTGTTTCTTATGGAACAGACCGGTGATTCTAATGCAAAGGCAATAAAGTTAAAAATTTAAAATAATCCTTTGAAGTATAAGGCATTAGATTTTATTTAATTCTCCGAATAGTTATTTTAAATAAAAATACCTTTAAAATAATTATTAAAAATTAATTGAAAATAATATATGAGCCTTCTTGATAATACAGCTACCGATAATTTGCAGAGCGTAGAATCAGAATTAAAGATCAGTGATAAATTAGCTGTTGACAGAACCAAGCTTGCTCTGGAAAGAACACAGATGGCAGTGATCAGAACTTCTGTTTCAATGATTAGCTTTGGATTTACAATAGCAAAATTTTTCAATGATCTGAAAAGTTTCGACACTCTCAAAAATGTTGCTGATACTTACTCATCGAAGAATGTCGGATTCTGGCTTGTTACGATCGGAACATGTTACATTATAGCCGCATCAATTCAATATCAATTAGAATACAAGGCACTGCATTTACAGCAGGATAAAAGAAGGATCCATTATACTTTTTTACTTTCTATAGTTATTGGTGTTCTTGGGCTGGCTCTTTTAATATCATTTTACACGGATATCTTTTCCCTGGGTCTGAATAAGTAAAATTAATTCTATTTTCTAAAAGCTCGTTCATAAAGCTCTATCCACTTTTGCGGAGATATTTTTGAAGCTAACTCTCCTATAAGATCATAAGGTATGTGTTCCGGCTTGCTGAATTTAATACACCCCTTTCCCATATTTAATTTTGCTTTACTAAATTTATTATATTTAGATGTAAACCATTCGGTTAATTTAGTATCTGCGTAAATTCCCATGTGATGAAGGGAAATATAATTTTTCTGTGAAGCAATACATATGAAAGGCAGAGGTTGTTTAGGATCGCAATGGTACCCTTTTGGATATAGCGAATGAGGAACGACATACCCGATCATTCCATAACTCATTGCTTCTTTAAATCCCTTCGGAAGATTTTTAGAAATTACCTTCCGCAGTTTGTTTACTGATTCTTTTCTTTCATCCGAAAGTGAATCGATATATTCCTCTAAAGTTGCTGCTTTTTGCATAATTGAATTATTTATTTTTTAAAATTTATTTTAGTAATAACATTTTCTTTGTCTCTGTGAAATTTCCCGCTTCGCGAGGCGAGCCTGAAACAAGTGTGTAATAATAAACCCCGCTCGAAAGACCGGCTCCGTCAAATATAGCAGTATAACTTCCCGCATTTTGTTTTTCGTTAACCAATGTTCTGATTTCTTTGCCTGTTGCATTATAAATAACAAGTTTCACGTTTGACGATTGACCATTGATTATTGACGGAATAT
>DAIPYE010000026.1:2845-4254 GCA_036782915.1 Bacteroidota bacterium
GATTAAACGGATTCGGATAATTCTGATTTAACTCAAAATTGTTAACCCCTGAATTCTCTGATTCATTAATTCCTAATGGATATGACATTCCGGTATAGATCATGAGATAATTATTCTCTGAAATTTTCAAAACAGAAGGATCACCACCCTGTATATTAGTATTTACAAAAGAAGACCATAAACCGCCATTGGGACTGGTTGAATACCAGACGAACATTCCGCTGCCGTAAAATCTTAGTTCGTTTGTATCTTTTATCATGTAATTTCCAATCCAGCTGTGAGTCTGATCAGAACTGATATCAGAAACTCTTGTGAAATTAAATCCATCACTTGAAATATTATGAAATGCTCCTGTGACCGACATATTGGAAAGGGGATTGGCAAGATGCCAGAGATTTCTGAATTTTATTACAGCAGGATCTACAACAGGTTTATCCGGCATACTGAATCTGAATCCGGATTCCATTGTGTAATTAATTCCGTCATCTGATATTGCAGAATATGTATTAATGGAAGTATCGAGAATCATATTCAAACCCGAGGAAAAAAATATTCTGATCTGTCCGTTATCTGTAATTGCCAGTGTCGGATCAAAAGGTCTCTGGAAATTCTGAGGAAGACCGTTGACGATTATCGGAACAGGTGAAGTCCAGTTAAGTCCGTTATCGCTTGAAAATTTTACAGCGACCCTGTCCCAGCTTGGTGATCCGACAGGCTGTCTGAACCACTGAAAAACGCTTGCTAAATTTCCATTTGGTAATTTAATTACATTAGGAACACCGGAAGAGTCCTGAAAGGTTTGAATATTTGTAAAGTTTACTCCGTCCGAACTTTGACAAATTTTAAGTGGTCTTTTCCATGGCTCGCCTTGAGAAAATGATGATGAATAATATATTAATAGAATTAAAATTAAAATTATTTTCATACATTATTTTGTAAAAAATTTCGAAGCAAATTTATTTCAAAAGAATCATCCTTTTAGTATCATTAAAGTCTCCCGACTCAAGCTTATAAAAATAAATCCCGCTCGAAAAACCTGCTCCGTCAAATTTTACAGAATAACTCCCCGCATTTTGTTTCTCTTTCACTAAATTAGCAACTTCATTACCTAATACATCAAATACTTTGAGTGAAACGTAATTCGTAACTCGTAACTCGTAATTGATTTTAGTAACCGGATTAAACGGATTCGGATAATTCTGATACAGTGAAAAATATTCAGGTATTTTTGATGAGATATGTGTAACACTTAAAGGAAAACCCTGACCACCGCCATTTGTAGTTCTGATAATAAGACCGTTATAACCTGAAACAAACCCTGTATCTTCATTCATAAAAAATGCAGAATAAAAACTGCTATGTGATAAGGAATTAAGAGAATCCCAGCTCTGACCGCTGTTAGTCGTTCT
>DAIPYE010000026.1:4264-19654 GCA_036782915.1 Bacteroidota bacterium
CATTTATAAATTTCATTGAGTTCACAGAATAACCGGGAGTCAGATAAACTTCCGGACTCCAGATCTTCCCGCCGTCACTGGTTTTCATAAACATTCCGCAACAGCCTGATACCCATCCGGTATTCATATTAATAAACTCAACAGTTAACAAAGGATTTGGCATTCCAAAAGAAACAGAATCCCACGTTAATCCTGAATTAGTAGTAGTATAGACGGTGCTTTCTGTTCCGGTAACTATGTAATTGGTGGCATTCAAAATCTTTACGGAATAAAAATCAATTTCAATTAAAGAGTTAAAAATATTTACATTGTTCCAGCTGTTCCCAGCATCAGTTGTTTTGAGAATTTTATTATTGCTTCCGGCAATTAGTCCTGTATATTGATCTGAAAAAGCTATCTGATTTAATCTTGAATTAACACCGGAGTTCATCAGAATCCAGTTGATCCCGCCATTAGTAGTTTTAAAGATCTTTCCATTTTCACCGCAGATCCAGCCATTATTTTCATCAGTAAAAAAAATTGATTTATGATATCCGGAAAGATAAGCTGAATTCCATGTATTGCCACAATCAGTCGTTTTCAAAACAGTCTCAAATCCGCAAGCCCAGCCTGTATTACTGTTTATAAAATGAACCGAATTCAATGAATTTCCGGTATTGGAAACCTGCTGCTGCCATTGCGAAAATAAATTACCGGAACAAAAGAATATCAGGAAAATTAAAACGGATCTTTTCATATTTGTAATTTGAATCAACTAATTTATTAAAATTATCATAAGACAACCGTGATCAGCAGACATTTGAAAATTATTTCAAAAGGATCATCCTCTTTGTCTCGGTAAAGTTTCCCGCTTCAAGCTTGTAAAAATAAATTCCGCTCGAAAGATTACTTCCATCAAACTTTACTCTGTATATTCCTGAATTCTTTTTTTCATTCACAAGGGTCGCAACTTCATTCCCAAGTATATCATAAACTTTTAATGAAACAAATCCCAATTCCGAAATTCCAAATTCCAAATTCGTAACCGGATTAAACGGATTTGGATAATTCTGAGATAACATAAAATTATTTAAATGAATATCCGAGCCTGCAATTGAAGTAGAGTTATCAATTTTGAACTGGAAATTTCCCGACGGAGCAGTCAATGGTTTTGTAACTGTTCTGCCGCTGACGGAAGACGCTGAAATATAATAATAAACTTTCGTCCCTAAACTCTGCGGCGGAATTGAAACTTTAAATGTATCACCTGCAGATGATGTCATTGGCAATTGATTGAATCCGGCGGAAGTATCAGTGCTCCAGTAAACTTTCGCAGAAGCAATTCCGCTTTTGGATTTTATAAATGCTTTTACTTCATAAGGGGAAGTTGTGTTTAATGTGTTAAGTAATTTCGGATGTGAAATAAAAACGGGTTCATTTACTCCGATCTCTTTTGTGATGCAGTGAATTGCTCCCAGTGCAGAGATCATTTGACTGCAGTTTATTGATACAATTCTGTAACCCGGCAGATTTTCCCGGTAAATTCTTAAAGCCGTTGTATCCTGTGACAATCCGTAAATCGGGACGATAACTGTTTTATTCACAAAAACAGAATTCGTATAAGTAAAATAATTTGCGCCGTTATCAGGATACTGACCGTTGGCATTAGGCGGCATCGGGATTCTTACAACTTTGTATGGTCTTCCGTAACAGGTTTGAAAATTATTCAAAACATACTGTAAATTCGCTTCTATCTGCGGACCGTCTGCTATTCCGGTAGGATACTGACCGACTAGCAAAGTTTCTTCGTCAAGTAATTTAATGTGCATGTCAATATGATGGATCTGATCATAGGGAAGTGTTTCCATTTTAATGTATCTGTTAATTCCCATATATGAATTTACAATATCATTTATTCTGGATTCAGTTTGAGTCGGATTTTCATTAAGAATTAATTTCGAGGAGAATGCAGTTCCGTTTCCGTCTACCATAAAATTGCCACCTGTTGCAATAAAATTATTAGGAGGAGAGATAGTCTGATATAAAGGAGTGTTTATAAAATTTGAAAATGTTACTGATACAGCATCATCTAAAGGTCTTGAAGGTCTGTTATAGATCCAGTCAACTAATTTTAAACTGTCGGAGATTCCCGAATAAACAGCCCACGGACCGTAATCTCTGCACCATACTGAATTAAAGGAAGTTATAATGAATTTTAAATTAACTAATGGTACGCCTCCGCCTGTCAGAAAAGTTTTTACTGAATTTGAATCTGTGCATACTATGTAAACCAATCCTTCATCCTGCGCATAATCTACGATCTGTCTTATAATCGATGTGTAAGAGATCCATGCGACAATAATCCCCTGAGTCTCTTCCCACTCTGCCATTGTTCTGACAGGTGTTGGTGGAGGATTGTTATCATCTGAATAAAAAACAGGCCATTGATAGGTCTTTGCAAATTCTTTTTCCTCATCCGTCATAAAATGCGGAAGATCCTGAGAATAGGAAATTTTAAATATTGTTATGACAAATAAAAATAGTAATATGATTTTCATATAATTTGATTTATTAACTTTTTAGCAATTAGCAATTAACAATTAACAATTAGAATTTTTTCACATTTCACGTTTCACATTTCACGTCTCACGTCTTTCATTTCACTTTTCGCCAAGAAACGGTTTACTACTATTTAAATAGTTTTTCACATAATCAGAAACTGCTTCATTTATTGGAGTCAGTTTTTTATCAAAACCAACACTTCTGAGTTTACTTATATCAGCTTCTGTAAAATACTGGTATTTTTCTTTTAGTATATCAGGCATTTCAAAATATTCGATATTCTCTTTAACATTCAGCGTATTAAAAATCGGTTTTACAAAATCATTGAATGTATTGGCTTCACCTGTTCCGATATTATAAATTCCGTTGACAATTTTATTCTCCATAAAAAACAATGTCATGTCCACAGCATCTTTCACATAAAGAAAATCTCTTCTTTGTTCACCGTCCTTGAATTCCGGATTATTTGAACTGAATAATCTTGCTTTGCCGGTTTCCTTGATCTGATGAAAACATTTATTCACAACGCTTTGCATTCCTTCTTTATGATATTCATTCGGTCCGTAAACATTGAAATATTTCAAGCCTACGATCCTGTCCAATACTCTGCTTTTTTTCGCCCAGAGATCGAACATATGTTTTGAAAATCCATAAGCATTTAACGGTTTTAAAGTATGGAGCTTACTTTCATCATCAATGTAACCGTTTGCGCCGTCACCATATGTTGCCGCTGATGATGCGTATATGAATCTGACGTCATTCTCCAGCGACTGTTCGCAGAGATATTTTGTATATTCAAAATTATTTTTGAAAAGATAGTTAAAACTTTTTTCAGTAGTAGAGCTGCATGCTCCCAGATGGAATAGTGTATCAATTTTAAAATTCTTTAAAAAACCGGACGAGATCATGTGGCCGAAATCTTCCTTATCAAAAACATCAGCATATTTTAAAGAAACAAGATTCTTCCATTTGTCATTATCCTGTCCGAATCTGAAATTATCTGCTTCGGGAATGCTCAGATCATCCACAATAATTATATCTTCTTCGCCAAGCTGATTCAGCTTCCATATCAAAGCGCTTCCGATAAATCCTGCACCGCCTGTTACAATTATCATTTATATAGTTAAAAGTTTACCCGCCACGACGGGTTAAAAGTTTAAAATCCTGCCTCGCAAAAGACGGGCTAAAAATTTAAATATTGTATTTTTCTTTGCAATAATTCAAAATTGATTTAACATCTTTTAGCAGAAACGGAGTCAATATTAAAACATCATTAAAAATATTTTCAAAATCTTCCAGCACATATTCATGAACAATTTTATTTCTGATTGTCCGAGTTTCCGCCAGTTTATGAGCATCTGATATAATGTTCTTTTTTTCGGATAAATTTAGCAGATCCCTTGTAGATTCATAACTGTCTAATTCTATACTTATAATAGTCCTTAAAACTTTTTGTATTAAAATATCACTTAAACGGGAAAACCTGGCTGTCAATGCTTCAAAATACATTAATTCATTTTCGGAATATTTATTCTTAATTCCAATATTGTTGCATATTTTAAAAGAAATTTTTAAAATTTTTGCTGAATTTATAATTTCCTTTAATTCTACTTTCAATAATTTCAGTAATTCTTCATTCATAATTCTTTTCGTTGTTGGCTGATAAGATCAAAAAAAATCTTGTCCTTATGATACTTAGGTTTAATGTCTTTATCTGAAATTAATATGTCAATTTTCTGTTCATCTAATTGCTCAAATATTTTCAATTTAATTTTAATTACATCTTCTTTGGAAATTATTTCCGATGATACAATTAAATCTATATCTCCGCCTTTTTTACTGTCATCAACACGTGATCCGAATAAATATACTTTCGCATTTTTATCTATTGATAGAACTGCTTCTTTGATCGCGTTTATTTCAAAATCTTTTAATCTCATATAAAAAGTTAAAAGTTAAAAATCAAAACATTCCAAATCCAAATTTCCTAATTCCAAATTCGTTAGTGCGCATCAAACCAGTTATCACCCGTTCCGATCTCAACTTCTATCGGTACATTAAGTTTTATTGCATTCATCATTTTATCCATTACAATCATTTTAACTTTTTCCAGCTCAGTTTTTTTTACATCAAAAACCAGTTCATCATGAACCTGCAGTATCATTCTGGATTCAAGTTTATTTTTTACAAATTCATTGTAAATATTAATCATTGCAATTTTGATCATGTCAGCCGCTGTTCCCTGAATCGGCATATTAATGGCAGCTCTTTCATCTTCGGCACGGGCAACTGCATTCTGATTATTAATCTGATTTAAATATCTTCTTCTGCCAAGCAAAGTTTCCACATATTTATTCTCATGTGCAAATTTTTTGGTAACATCCATATAATCTCTTACTTTCGGATATTCCCTGAAATACCTTTCGATAATTTCCTTTGCCTCGGAGTTTTTAATTTCAAGCCGGCTGGCTAGTCCGAATGCTCCGATGCCGTAAATTATCCCGAAGTTAACTTCCTTTGCTTTTCTCCGCATTCCTGCAGTAGCTTCGGTCTTGGATTTCAGATTGAAAATTCTCATTGCAGTTTCAGTATGAATATCATGCTTTCGTTTGAATGCGTTTATCATGTTCTCGTCATCGGCATAATGCGCCATGATCCTTAATTCTATCTGCGAATAATCCGCTGACATTATCTGATAATTACTGTCAGTCGGAACAAATGCTTTTCTTAAACTTCTGCCGACTTCAGTCCTTATAGGAATATTTTGCAAATTCGGATCATTGCTTGAAATCCTTCCGGTGGCAGCTCCGATCTGATTAAACGTAGTATGAACTCTGTGAGTTTTCGGATTAATAGCTTTCTTTAATCCGTCAAGATAAGTGGATTTTAGTTTCGTCAAAGTTCTGTAATCAACCAATAACATTGCGATCTCGTGCTGATATTTTAATTCTTCAAGCACTTTTACATCAGTTGAATATCCTGTTTTGGTTTTCCTTAAAGGAGTCAGATTTAATTTATTAAAAAGAATGTGCGCAAGCTGCTGAGTGGAATTAATATTGAATTTTTCACCGGCTGCTTTATAAATTTTACCTTCATATTCCAGAATAAGTCTTTCAGTTTCCTTGTTAATAAGCGCAAGAATTTTCTCATCTACTTTAAAACCCGTAAACTCCATTTCAGAAAGAACCTTTATAAGAGGAAACTCAACTTCATTGCATAGTTTCATCAGATTGATCTTGCCGAGTTCAAATTTTATTTTATAATAAAGCTGAAGTGAAACATCTGCATCTTCTGAAGCATAAATCCCTGCTTTGTCAATATCTACTTTGTCCATTGTGATCTGATCCTTACCTTTTCCAATTAATTCCTTGATTGAAACAGGTTTGTAATTCAGATATTTTTCTGACAATGAATCCATGTCATGAGAGCCGTCCGGATGTAAAATAAATGAACCAATCAGCGTATCAAAAAAAATATTTGAAATTTCCACACCATGGTTACGCATAACAAGATAATCATATTTAATATTCTGTCCGACTATCTTTATTTTATTATTTTCAAGAACTGGTTTTATTTTATCAATGGCAAGCTGAACCGGGATACCTTCATTCTTTTTCTTAACATCTTTTACTTCAGATTCAAATAGAGATTGTTCTTCTTTCCTGACTTTTTTGCTGTTCTGATTATTAAGCTTCCCGTAAACCGGGACGTAATATGCTTCAAATTCCTTAAATGAAAAAGACATTCCGACCATATTGCAATTCATCGAGTCAAGCGAATCAGTTTCAGTATCAAAACAAATCAATGATTCTCCGGAAAGTTTTTTTACCAATTCAAGATATTCTTTTTCATCCCTGATAATTATGTAATTATGCTTTACGTCATTAATTGTTTTTATCTTTTCAGATTTCAAAGGAATGTTAACTTCCAATCCGGTAGCTTTTACACTTTTGTCAGAATTTAATTTCTCATCAGACTTACTTGCAGGTACATCAGAACCCGCATCGCCTTTTGAAAATTTTCTGGTAAGAGTTTTGAATTCCATTTCCTGCAAAAGTGCTACAAGCTTTTCCGTGTTTGCTTCGGCTTTATTAAGATTATGGAAATTTATTTTGAGCGGAACATCTGTCTTGATAGTGACAAGCATTTCAGATAACAAAGCGTCATCTTTATAAGTCAGGATATTTTCCTTCAGTTTCGGTTTGGTTATTTTGTCAATGTTTGCATACAGATTCTTTATCGAACCGAATTCCTGAATAAGGGCTGTTGCAGTTTTTTCACCAACTCCTTTTATCCCCGGAATATTATCAGAGGTATCACCCATTAATCCGAGAACTTCAACCACCTTATCCGGTGTAACTCCGAATTTCTTTTTAACTCCTTCAATGTCCACCAGCTCTACTTCGGAAACTTTATTCCCGTATATATTCCGTGCTGGTTTATACATAAAAGTTTTTTCTGAAACAAGCTGCATATAATCTTTATCAGGTGTCACCATATAACTGATAACATTTTCCTTCTCTGCTTGTTTTACCAGTGTTCCGATAATGTCATCAGCTTCATAACCGTCCAGTTCAATCATAGGAATGTTTAATGCGATGACAATTTCTTTTACTTTATCTATCTGCCACGGCATGTCAGTAGGAATTTCCTGACGCTGTGCTTTATATTTCGGGAATGCTTTATGTCTGAATGTAGGAGATGCCGTGTCAAAGCAAACTGCAATATGATCAGGTTTCTCATCTTCAAGAATTTTAACAAGTGAATTTACAAATCCGAACACTGCTGAAGTATTTTTCCCTTTTGAATTTATAAGAGGGTTTGATATCAGAGCAAAGTATGCTCTGTAAACCATAGCCATTGCATCTATTAAAAATAATTTTTCAGGCAAGAATAAATTAGTTAAAAGTTAAAAGTTAAAAGTTAAAAGTTAAAAGTTAAAAGTTAACGGGAAACATCAGATTTTATGAAGGGCAAGCAACGGTATCTTTGTATGAAAAGCCATTTTTTTTGTCAGACTTCTGCTGAATATTTTATCCAGCAAAGATCTTTTTCTGATAGCCATAGCGAGTACATCTACTGAATTTGAGTTTATAAAATCATTGATCCCTTCAAGTACATTTTCTTCAACTACAAGTTCCAGTTTTATCTTTTCATAACCGGCTGTTTGTTTTATTTTCTCAAACTCTTTTTTATTCAGATCTTCTGTATTTTTACTGGATTCTATAATATGAAGAAGAGTGATTTCCGACTGGTAAATTTCCGCAAAAGAAAGAAGACGTTGAAAAGAGGGGAGTCCTGATTTAATATCATCATAAGCATAAACTACATTTTCAATTTCCTTAAATCCCGCATTCTGAGGAATTGCAAGCACCGGCACTGTTGAATTTTCAATAATACTGGCAGTATTGCTTCCAAGTATAAGTTCGGTGATCCCGCTCGCGCCGTGAGTACCCATAATAACAAGATCAATTTTAAAATCATCGATCACGGATAATACTTCATCGACAACCATTCCCTGCGATACAATCGCTTCAGTTGAAAACAGATCACTTCCGCTGCTGTCTTTATTGGATTCTACAATACGTTTACTTAAATTATCCAGACTTTCTTTGCAGGATTTTTCTTCTTCCTGATAAGCAGATAAATAAATTTCAGCAGGCATGTTCGGATCAATAAGCTGAACACTGTATGCATGAAACAAAATCAGGTTACCATTGACTTTTCTGGCAATGCCAACTGCATAATCCAGAGCATTTTCAGCATTCGGAGAAAAATCCGTAGGAAAAAGAATGTTTTTCATAAACTTTAAAAATTTATTTTGTCAAAAGTCTTAAAAATATTGCTTTATTACAATTGAATAATTTGTAAATGATAACAATTAAAAAAAGGAAAAAAAAATACCGAAGTCTTTAACGGAGCTTCGGTATTTTGAAAATATGGGGTATCGAAAAAAACTTACTTAAGATTAAAATACATGGGTTTAGTTTGACTTAACCATCGCAGGTGCTTTCCATGTTCCTTTTAAAATCGCTTCCTTAGGCCAGTATGTTCGGAGAACAATATAAGCATCACCATTCGGTGCAGGAAGCCAGTTGGATTCTTTATCCTTTCCGGGAGAATCCTTTTGAATGTATAATGTCAGCGAACTGTCCTTTCCGAGTTTAAGCTGAGGCAGCATTGGTGAATTTATTATGTATCTGTTTATAGGATTTTCTATCAGCAATTGTGTCTTGGCGTCATACATTGTAAAAGACCAGAATGCATTAACAGGGGGAAACTGACCGGCTTTAAAAGTTACTTCATAGTTATTAACGGCTGTATTATATGGATTTCCCTGCGTGTCAGTCTTATAAGGAAAATATGCAGCTTCTTCTTTTATCAGTCCTCCGATACCAAGTTTTGCCCCTATTGCCCTGTTCATATAATTATCACCAAGATATTTCCTTGATCCGAAAAAATCTCCGGAAGAAACTCCATCTTTGACATCTTTTTCTACTTTTTCTGTAAACGATCTTATACCTGCTTCAGTACCCTGTGTGATTGCAAGAGTATCATTTGCAGGAGGAGAAAATTTATTTCCGCCCTTTAATCCGATATTTTCAAAGTCAGCACGGAGTTTTGTTTCTGACGGATCGATCGGACAAAACTGCAGAAGGAAATTCATATAAGTATAAAAAGCCGGACCTTTTGCAAACTCGGGAGTGAAAGCAGGGAAATCAACTTTAGGAGATTCCTGCGGAGGAGCAGTTTTTAAAAATGAGCTTAATGGTTCGACTCCGTATTGATCCTGAATTTTAATTACATTTTTCAAATCATCGGGATTGAACAATTGAGTTCTGAAACATACCAGTGAAAACTGTGTATCACATCTTAAAACTTTTTTGATCCCTGCCGGAACTTCACCTTTCCAGTCAGGACCTGCCACTAAAAACTTCCCGGCATCATTTCCGGTCGCGCGGCTTCCGATCACATCATAAATATAAGTGTAAAGATCAAGCAACATAATAGAATAATAACGGTTCTTCTCGATCTGCGGAACAGAAATTACCAGCGGCTCTGCTCTGAGATCCATTGTTAAAAAAGAATACGGAGTATCGGAATTCGGTGTGACGATCGCTTTGTCAGCCGGAGTAAAAACCCTGGGTACGTTTGCAATTTTATTGAACGGTCCTTTATACTGAGAGCTTTTTGTATCAACATTAAATGAATAAATTATACCGTACATTTCAACCATGGGATAACCATAAATAAAAGCATTTGAAGCGATTGTTTTAGTTGCATCGGATTCATTCCCGGTTTTTGTGCTTTTATTGTCAGAAGAGCTTTTATTTTCTTCTTTTTTATTACAGGATGTTAAGAAGATGGAAAAAATAAAAAAGATTGCCAGGATGTTTTTCATTTACTTTTTTTTTGTTTTGAAAAAATTGTTTTATAGGATGATGTATTTGACAGTAATTTTTTTAAGTGTAAAATAACAAGTTATATATATTAATAAAAGCTATTCTAAAACTCATTGCATTAAAACCAATATTTCCGAAACAATATTGACAAATTCCAAATTGATTTAAAAACTTTACTCCTGAAATACAAAATCCTTTCTAAGTTTAAAAATTGTTTTGAAAATATCTTATTAATCATTATGAGAATAGTTTGAACATTTTCGTATAAATATGTTTATCAAATAATTCCAAAATAGTGATATTGCTTTTTAAACATTTTTGGCGATGTTCATTTTTGCTCATTTAAGAACCTGTCTCTCCAAGATTCCTCTTTCAAACTTATTTTTATTTTCACTGATATTGCACTTTGATAGAATTAGTGTTTGTTATTTCGGGGCTCTATTTTTTGAGATGGGAGAAGGATTTGAACCCCCGACCTGTTGATTTCGTATCAACTTTCATAGTTGATCAGTTATGCTTTTATTCTTATTTCAATGCATCATATATAGTTGACAATAAAATTGCTCTTTCATATTTTTGAAATATACATTTGCCATTTTTATAATTTCACTAAATGATGTCCCTATAAATAATTGACATTCTGATCGAATTAGAATAGCTAATTAACATTCTCGCGAAGTATTGTTCTAAAATTCTTTTCAAGGAAATTAAATTTATTTATCAAAGACTTCTCTTAAACATTAAATATTAAAAAATCATGGCGAAATCAAAAAAGATCCAAACGACCGGTACTCCCGGTTCCCCTTTTGCAACTACAACAATAGAAGGTAAGCAGCTTCCCAATCCTCCGTTTCCTTTTGAAGGAAAAATTGAAAAAGATGCAAAAAGTTCAAAGCCCTACTGGCCGCCTTCAATAGTTCCCCCAAAAGAAGCTCCAAATGTTTTACTGATCATGACAGATGACCAGGGATACGGTGTCAGCGGAACTTTCGGCGGAGTGGTCCCTACTCCTGTAATGGATCGCCTTGCAAAAACGGGACTTCGTTATACGCAGATGCATTCTACTGCATTATGTTCTCCATCCCGAGCTGCAATAATAACGGGTCGAAATCATCATTCTGTTGGATTTGGTGTGATCATCGAACAATCAACCGGATATCCGGGATATGATGGAATTATTGAGCTGAATAGCGCTTCGATTGGCGCAATTTTAAAACACAACGGTTATGCAACTTCATGGTTTGGAAAAGACCACAATGTTCCAACAAATCAAAATACAAATACCGGTCCTTATGACCAGTGGCCTATAGGAATGGGCTTTGAATATTTCTATGGATTTGTCGGCGCTGAAGTTGACCAATATACTCCTTACTTATTTCGAAACACCACACAGATCTTTCCCTGGAAAGAAGATCCGAATTACAATATGATAACCGGAATGGCGGATGATGCAATCAATTATCTTGACCAGCTGAATGCAGCATCGCCTGACAGACCATTCTTCCTTTATTATGTGCCCGGAGGAACTCACGCTCCTCATCAGCCAAAAGCTGAATGGAGGGAAAAATTCAAAGGTAAATTTGATATGGGATGGAATGCAATGAGAGATGAGATCTTTGCAAATCAAAAAAGTCTCGGTGTAATACCACAGGACACCCAGCTTACACCATGGCCGGACGATCTGCCCAAATGGGAGACTTTGAATGCAGATGAAAAAAAACTGTATGCAAGACAAGCTGAGAATTTTGCAGGATATGTTGCATATACAGATAATGAGATCGGAAGGGTAATTCAGAAAGTTGAGGATATGGGAAAACTGGATAATACGCTTATTATCTATATCAGTGGTGATAACGGAACCAGCCCCGAAGGCAGCGTTATGGGTACCGCATTTGACATGGCTGCTATTCAGGGAATTCTAATGCCTGTTGCTGACCAGCTAAAATACTATGATGAATGGGGCGGTCCAATGACCACACCTCACATGTCTGTTGCATGGTCGTGGGCTTTCGATACTCCTTTTAAATGGACAAAAGAAATTGCGTCACATTTCGGAGGAACGAGACAGGGCATGGTGATGTCATGGCCGGACAGAATCAAAGATACAGGGGGAGTTCGTTCGCAGTTCCATCATTTTATTGACATAGTCCCCACCATTCTTGAAGCGGCAGGAATTTCGGCACCTGAAACAGTTGACGGTATCAAGCAAAAACCAATAGAAGGAGTAAGCATGGCATATACATGGGATAATGCAAATGCGAATGCTCCTTCCACAAGAAAGACCCAGTATTTTGAAATGATGTGTAACCGCGCTATTTATCATGAAGGATGGATTGCATGTACCACTCCTCCTGCATCTCCATGGCTGATGGGATTGGGACAAATTCCACCTGAGGAAGATTATAAATGGGAGCTTTATAATATTGCTGAAGACTTTTCGGAGTATAATGATCTTGCTGCTAAGAATCCCGATAAGTTAAAAGAATTGCAGAAGTTATTTTTAACCGAAGCAAAAAAATATAATGTTTTACCATTAGACAATTCTGTTGTAGCACGTGCGCTTGTACAGAGACCAAATGCAACGCGAGGCAGAACTACTTTTACATACACTGGACCAATTGCAGGAATTACTTACTCAGCTGCACCGGATGTTCTCACAAAGTCATATACAATTACTGCAGAGATCGAGGTAGGTCAGGATGGCGGTGATGGGATGCTTGCAACTTTAGGCGGACGGGCAGGAGGATGGGGACTTTATTTATTAAAAGGTAAACCTGTATTTACATATAACATGCTTGGTTTGGCGAGATATAAGTGGCAGGGAACCGAAGCGCTTACACCTGGCAAGCATACGGTCGTATTTGATTTCACATACGACGGACCGGGAGCCGGCAAAGGCGGAACAGGTGTGCTTTCTGTAGATGGTAAAACGGCAGCCAATAATACAATGCCCAACTCTATACCATTCATAACTACTGTATTTGAGACTTTTGATATCGGATCAGATCTGAGAACTCCTGTTGATGAAGATTATCAGGTTCCGTTTGTGTTTAACGGCAAAATAAATAAACTGACAGTTCAGCTTGGACCTGATCAGTTATTGCCAGAAGATGTTGCCAAGAAGCAGAATACAATTGCAACTGTCAATAATTAATGAAGTTATTCTGTCGGTGTTGGTGACCAAAAGTTTGCAGTTGCTTTTCCATAAGCTTGTTTATTGTTCAACTGTGAACTTTTGGAACACCAATGTCGATGACGAAACCGTTACGAAATATCATACTCAGTCATTCACACATGATCATGACGGGAATCTGACATTTGCGAGGGCTTAATGAAAGTATGAATTTGAATTATGATTGATGAATCTTCCCATGTTGGTGACCTCGCTTCGCTCGGAACACCAACATGGGCGGGGATTGTTTTGAAAATATCTTATTAATCATTATGAGAATAGTTTGAACATTTTCGTATAAAAATGTTTATCTAAGAAGTTCCAAAATAGTGTTATAGCTTTTTAAACGATTTGGTCGAAGTGAATTTTTGCTGATTTAAGATCCTGTTTCTCCTTTCTGAAAATAAGATTTAAAATTAATCTCAGATAGTTTCAAAAGCAGCCAGCTTTTTTCTGATACATTTTCCTTCAGCAATGAATTCTGAAGATTACTCAGTTCAAAAGAATCAGAAAGACTGGATTTAAACTTTACAATTTTCTTCAGATATTTTATAAATTTCTTATTTCTGTTGATTAAAATCTGATCTATAGTTCGGATGTTTTTTAAATAATGTGTAAACGCATCAAGAAACGAAAGCAGGTTTTCCGTTGAATCAGTTTCAAAATAGATCTTTGCTGTAAGTCTTTTCAGATCAATTTTGTATAATGTATTCTCCAGATTTGTCTTGTTAAGATAATTCAATGCTTCAGAATACATTTTCTTTGCAAAACAAATATTTGCGAATGCAAAATTCTTATGCGGGATCCGAAGATTCGGTTCAAGTTTCCGTGAGTAATCGTGAATAAACTGTTCTATATATTCTATGTCATTCATGCTGATCCCCATTTTTACAATTGTCCGGAAGTGAGATGCTCTGAACCAGTTTTCATCTTTTTCATAATATTTCCCGTCAATAAGTATTTTTGAAATTTCATACAATTCTTTTTCATATTCTTTTCTTCCTTCATTTAGTCTTCTCGTACATATTAACTGAAGATTGAGCAAAAGGTATTTGACAGACTGGAAATCAATATTTTTTAAATTACGGATAATCAGATTCCTGAGTTTGTTGTAATTTTCATCATCGAATGTATTATTAAGAGTTTTTGCGATAAGATAATATATGCTGAGGAAAACAGAATTTTCAGGATCTTCTTTTTCAATAATTTCAATAATCTTTTCAAAATTTATTTCATTCAGGATCCTGAAAGACAAAGTTTCATCAATTTTATTTTCCGAATAAAAAGAATTCGTAATTAATTCTTTTTTGAAAATTGAGGATTGCAGAATAAAATAATATTCAAGCTGTCTCAGTGATCTTATAAGATGCCGGTATCTTAAATTTCTTTTGTCAAAGCTTGAATAATAAAAGTCCAGAGAATCTATGAATTCCATTCTTCCAAAAAAATCTTTTGCAGAAAGGGCAGGTTTACTTAAATTTTTCTCCAGTTTAACTGATATCTTTTCTGCTCTGTCTTTATTCCCGCGCTTGCTGTATTGTCGCAGTAATCTTAAATCCCGTTTGGGATTTTCCCTGAAATCCTGATAAATAAAAAATTCCTCACACAATTGATTCAGACCGGAAAGAAGTGTGTTAATAACGCTGTTTTTAAATATTTTCCCGGGATATAGTTTTTTGTAAACAAACTGTTTTGTCAGTTCATCAGAATCAAATCCCGGATGATATTTTGTCAAAACCGAAACCAAAGCTTCAAAACTTCTGCCCTTGTTAAAAAAAGGTGAAGCGACAAATTTTCTGAAATCATTCCATTCTTCAGGATTTATCAGCTTAAGATTCGATATGGTAATTGAATTTTTCAAATTAAAACTGTTTAGAATTTTTCATTTAGAAGTCATCAAAAAGTATAATTCCGGCTCATTTTAAATCTTTTCATTAACTCTGTATTTAAACTCGTGTTTAAAATTTGATTAAAATATCTTTGTTTAAGTACTGTTTACAATATAATTTTGCTTAAGTAGAATTTAAATGAATTTAAAAATTAATTAATAATATTATGAAAACAACATTATCATACATTGTGACTACTTTTGCTTTAATATTTATTTTATGCAATAGTTTAACCGGTCAGGAAGTGATTTTAAAAACACAGAATGGTGAAAAAAAATTTAAAGCCGGAAACAATTTTATATCTTCAAATGATGTATCTATTTCGAAAAAGATAACCCAAAAATCTGAATCAGGAATCCGGCAGAATTCAAACGGATGGAAATTA